>NZ_JASJVS010000029.1:0-50553 GCF_035019605.1 Undibacterium sp. 5I2
CCAAAAGCGCGCAGGAATGACGTGGCCACCAGTCAGGGTAATGATACCGACTCACTACCCTTTTGCGACAGCCTCTTCAGAGCGGGGACGTCGATCAAGGGGACTTTTTTATGTGAAATGAAAACGTCCTTCTGCGCATGGAGTGGTCAATGAGCAGCACAGATTAAGTAAAATAGAAGAACACGATCTCTATTCCGGCCAGCGCACCACTGAAGTGCGCTGTCTTTTTTCGCTGGCAAATATTTGTGCACCGGTCGGAACTTAATTGACAACAATTGGTCCGAGTAAGCGAGCGCTGTTCGGCAAGCACCGCGATTGCGTTCGCCCATTCAATCAAACTCGAGGAGACAGCATGTCAGCAGCGTTCAAGATGAAGAAGTTGTTTGCGCAAAACAAGGGTTTTTTGGCTTTCGTGCTTGGCATGGTCTTGGTTCGCAGTGCCTTGGCCGATTTCTATGTGGTGCCTTCGAGTTCCATGTATCCGACCCTGCTGGAGGGGGATCGGGTGATTTGTGATCGCTTGGCTTATGATGTCAAATTGCCGCTCAGTGATATCGTCCTCACCCATCTGGCCGATCCGCAGCGCGGTGATGTCGTTACCTTTTCTTCGCCGGAAGATGGGACGCGGCTGGTCAAGCGGCTGGTGGCCTTGCCCGGCGATGTGGTGGAAATGCGCGAAGAAAAATTAAGCATCAACGGCGAGGTGGCGCACTACCAAAGCGTGGCGACACCGGCACGCGATCATTTGACGCCGCAGCACGAATACGCAGGAGAACAATTGGTCTGGCAAGAAAGTTTGGGCAGCATGCAGCACCGTATCATCGTCATGCCCGAACGCCCAGCGCTGCGCTCGTTCGGACCGCTCACGGTGCCGCCGGGGCAGTATCTGATGCTCGGTGATAATCGCGATAACAGCAAAGATTCGCGCTATATCGGCTTGGTCAAACGAGAATTGATCACCGGTCAGGTTAAGCGCTTGATGTTTTCACTCGATGGGCAGCGCTACTACCTGCCGCGGCTCGAGCGTTTTGGTGCGGCGATTTGATGGCCGTTCGCTTGAGCAGCATCACCCACCTCGACGCCGTGCCATGCCGGATCGAAGCGCTTGATGATGATGCCATTGCCCAGTGGTAGACCGCAGCGCTTCAATCGATCGCGCCTGGCGCACGATAGCCGAGCGCGCGCGAAATATGGATCGCGGTTTCCATCAAGTCGGCCAACCAATCTTCCTGTAAGCGGTCGGCTGGTGCCGAGATCGACAGGCCGGCGATCATTTTGCCGCTGTCATCGTGTATGCCGGCGGCCATGCAGCGCACGCCAAGTTCGAGTTCTTCATTGTCGCGTGCGTAGCCGTGGGCGCGTACTTCGGCCAGTTCTTGCTCTAATTTCGCCAATGCGGTAATCGAATTTTTATTATGGCCGGCCAAACCGGTGCGCGTGGCATAGGCGCGGATGGCCTTGGGTTCGTCGAGCGAGAGAAATAATTTGCCGGTCGAGGTCAGATGCAGCGGCGCGCGGCCACCGATGGCGCGCACCACTTGCATGCCCGAGCGTTCTGAATAGGCGCGGTCGATGTAGACAATTTCATCGCCCTGACGAACCGAGAGATTGATGGTTTGATTGGTTTGGCGATGTAAAGTGCGCATGAATTCCAGCGCCGCCTCGCGCACATTCAAGCGCCCCTTAACGATATTACCGAGCTCGAGCAAACGCATGCCGAGTTGGTAGTAGCCGGTTTCGGCACGGTCGACGAAGCGGGTGGTGACCAAGTCGTTCAAAATCCTGTGCGCCGTCGATGGATGTAAACCGGTTACGATGGCCAATTCCTTCAGGCTGACCGGGTCTGGATAGCGCGACAGTGCGTCGAGCAGAGAAACCAGGCGTTCTATTACCTGGATCGAGGTTTTTTCAGTGGCGGGAGCGGCGGTTTTCATAGGATCTTTGATGCATTGCAGTAGTTCGCTTATACCATAATGTGAAAAGTTCGTCATTGATTCAGATTCAAAATACCTGCTGTTGGCAACAGAGTGCGGCAAAATGATGTAATTTTGTTGAAATTTTGTGTCGTTATCATGGCTTTTAGTTGCGTCGCAACATTTTCTCGCGCCGGATAAGTATTCATGAAAAGTCTGATTTTCCTTGCAGATTGCCAGATGAAATCGCGACTTTGTCAGGTAAAATTCCGCGCGGGTACTTGGGAAGTGCGGAGTGACTCCATACTTCCCTGATATTTCCCCTGAAAAATTTTGACGTTTAAGGATAAACCATGCTCGATCAGGAACAAGCTGTCAGCGAATTCAAAAGCAAAAGCGGTTTCCGCCGGATTTTTTCGGCCTTTTTTTACTCGATCGATGGTTTTCGCGCAGCGTGGAAGAACGAGCACGCGTTTCGCCAAGAACTGGTGTTGGTGATCGTTGGTATCGTGACGGCCTTGTTTTTGCCGGTTTCGGGTTTTGAAAAATTGATGATGGTCGCGGTGTTGCTGCTGATCTTGATCATCGAATTACTCAATTCGGCCATCGAAGCGGTGGTTGACCGCGTCTCGCTCGAACGTCATTCGCTGTCCAAGAATGCCAAAGATTTCGGCAGCGCTGCGGTACTGCTGAGTCTCTTGATCGCCGTCGCTACCTGGTCGGTGGTGTTGGTTAACCGTTTTTATTATTGAAAGTCGCATGATGCCTTCGATTTCCCCGACCGCCAACGGCACGCTGGAAGCGGCGCTGGCCGCGGCCATCAACCAAAAAACCAAACCGCTGGGCAGCCTCGGTAGGCTCGAGCAATTGGCCGCGCAAATCGGCTTGATACAGCAAACCGTCACGCCGCGTTTGGAAGCGCCATCGATCATCGTGTTTGCCGGTGACCATGGCGTGGTGGCTGAAGGTGTCTCGGCCTATCCGCAGGATGTGACTTGGCAGATGGTGGAAAATTTTCTGGCAGGTGGTGCGGCGATCAATGTTTTCGCGCGTCAGAATGGTTTGGCTTTGCAGATTGTCGACGCCGGTGTGAATCATGATTTCGGATTGCGTGCTGATTTGCTCGACCGGAAGATTGCGCCCGGCACCAAAAATTTCGCCCAACAAGCGGCGATGACGATGGAACAATGTGCTGCTGCCTTAGCGAATGGGCGTGCGCTGGTTGCCGATTTGCCCGGCAATGTGCTCGGTTTCGGTGAAATGGGTATCGGTAACACCACGGCCGCGGCGGCGCTGATGCACCGTCTTACCGGCGTGCCGGTTGCCGAGTGCGTCGGTGCCGGCACCGGTTTGTCGGCCGATGGCATTGCGCACAAAGAGCGCGTCATCACGGCTGCCTGCGCCTTGCATGCCGAGCTCAGTGAACCGCTGGCGCTGTTGGCTTGTTTCGGCGGCTTTGAAATCGCCACCATGGTCGGGGCCATGTGTGCGGCCGCCGAGCGCCGCATGGTTTTGCTTATCGATGGTTTCATCGTCAGCAGCGCTTTGCTGGTGGCGGCGCGTTTGCATCCGGCGATTCTTGATTACTGCGTGTTTTCGCATCAATCTGATGAAAGCGGGCACGCGCGCATGTTGCTGGCCTTGGATGTCAAACCGGTATTGCAACTTGATTTGCGCTTAGGTGAGGGCACCGGTGCCGCCTTGGTGTATCCGATGCTGGCAGCGGCGGTGAATTTTCTTAATCAGATGGCGACCTTTGCTTCGGCCGATGTCAGCCAGCAAAGTCATAGCTGAGTGGCGCGCGCTTCCTTGGAATCGATGAAACGTCACAGCGTACATCAATTGCGCTTGTTTTTCGTGGCCTTGCAGTTTTTTACGCGGCTGCCGATTCCTGCATGGGTGGGCTTTGATGCGGCTTGGTTACAGCAAGCTTCACGCTACTTCCCGGCCGTCGGCTGGGTGGTCGGTGTGGTGACCGCCAGCGTCTACAGTGTGGCCTCGCTGGTGTGGCCGGCGGCGGTCGCGGTGCTGCTGTCGATGATCGCTGGAATTTTACTCACCGGTGCGTTTCACGAAGATGGCTTTGCCGATGTCTGCGATGGCTTCGGCGGCGGGCTCAATGCGCAACGGGTGCTCGACATCATGCGCGATTCGCGCGTCGGGGCGTATGGTGCCATGGGCGCGGCGTTGATGTTGCTGTGTAAATTCGTGCTGCTGGTGAGCTTGCCGACCGTATTGGTGGTGCCGGCCTTGCTGATTGCTCATCCCCTGTCGCGCCTGCTGTCGTGCAGCCTGATTTTCTGTCTGGAGTATGCGCGCCTGGAAGGAAAGGCCAAGCCATTGGCGCAGCACATGAGTTCCAATGAATTCGGCATTGCTTGCCTGAGCGTGCTGCTGCCGCTCAGTCTGATCTTGCTGTGGCAACCGTTATTGTTGACCCGTTTAGCGCCGGTCTTGTTATTGATGTTGCTGGCGACGGTATTGTTGGCGCGCTTGTTTGTCAAAAAAATCGGCGGTTACACGGGCGACTGCTTGGGCGCTGTTCAGCAATTGAGTGAAGTCGCCTGTTACCTGGGCTTGTTAGCGCACTGGGCGCACTGATATGCAATTACAACTGATTCGTCACACCGCGCCGTTGCTGCCGAGTGGAATTTGTTATGGTCGCAGTGAGGTGGCGGTAGCGCAGGCCGATTGCTTGGCCGTGGCGGCGCAGTGGCATCGCGCAAACCTTGAGAAGCGGCCGATTTTCAGTAGTCCGGCGCAACGCTGCCGGCAGTTGGCGCAATTGCTCAGTCCTATGCCCAGTTACGACGCACGCTTGCTCGAGCTCGATTTCGGCAGCTGGGAAATGCAGTCCTGGGATCAGATTGCGCGCGCGGAGATCGATGCGTGGGCGGCGGATACCGTTGCTTATGCCCCGGGCGGACGGGAAAATTTGTCTCAAATGGTGGCGCGGCTGCGCGCCTTCTTGAACGATTTGCATGCCTACGCAGTCGATAGTGCGGTATTAGTCACGCACGGCGGCGTGATCCGCATACTCGCCGCATGGCAGCCAGGCAAGTCGGATGTGCAATTGGCGCAACGGGTTTGCGACTTGCAAGAAACTTATCCATTTGCCTCATTTACGGAGCTGGAGATTTTCCTGTAGCATGGGGTTTTTTCTCACTCTGTCAGGCAGTATCGATCCATGCTGGAACTCCGAAAAACACCGCGTATCAATGTCAGTTGGCGATCCGGCATCAAATTGCCCGATGGTCGTTTGATACTGTGCCGTACGATGAATATTTCCAGCGGAGGGATTTTGCTGCAATCGCCGCAGAATCTGGTGAGCATGCGCAGCTATCCGATGATGCTGGATATTCCTGGTATCGACGAACCGGGAAAAATTTTTCATGTCGGCTGTATGGGGATGATCCGGCATGTCGTGTTAAGTAATGACCATTATCGCATCGGCGTGCAATTGAGTGAGATGTCGTCATTACATGAGGAATTGTTTCAGGCGTGGATTTCCAAAGCCCAAGTCTACAACCACGCGTGAGCGTGAAAATCTGCGCTTTTCTTGCTCATGAAGGCGCTAGCCTATAGAATGGCGGGGTTTTGGTGCTCGCAGATATGCTCATATCTGCAGTTAAACGGGAAACACGATGCCATGGCAACAGTGTGCTGCCCCCGCAACGGTGTACAAGTCGCAGTGTCGTTATGCTGCCAGCCATTTTGCTATAACCACTGTGCTTAAGTGCATGGGAAGGTCAGATGGTGATACTTGTCAGCCCGGATACCGGCCAGGATACGTGAAGTGATGCGAACGGGGAGTTTCGTTGGTAACGCACGCCATGACCGCACTGTCGGCATGGCCCTGGCCCACCCTTGATTCTCGTGATACATCGCTTTTTCTATGCTGCCTGCGGGGACGTTGGCGGCATTTTCTATCCATGAGCAATCAAATGAATCAAGTTTTTCACCCCCTCGCCCTGGTTGTGGCCTTGGCCGCTGCATTTCCTGCTGCGAACGCCTCAGCCGCTGCCGAAGCTTCTGCTTCTGCTTCCGACGTCATCGTCACCGCCAGCCGCCAGCCGCAAGCCGCCCAAGATGTGTTGGCCGATAATGTGGTGATCTCGGCTGAGCAGATTGCGCTCTCAGGCGCGGCCAGCGTCACCGATTTACTGCGTATGCAACGCGGAATAGAAATCGCCAGCAATGGTGGCTCTGGCGCGAATGCCAGCGTATTTATGCGCGGTGGCAGTAATCCGCAAAATCTGGTGTTGGTCGATGGCGTACGTATCGGCTCTACCACTGCCGGCGGTGCCACTTGGGCGACGCTGGCCTTGAGTGAGATCGATCACATTGAAATCATCTATGGCCCTTTGTCTAGCCTGTACGGTGCCGATGCCATGAGTGGCGTGATCCAGATTTTTACCAAAAAAGGCCGCGGCGCGGCCAGCACCAGCGTCGCCGTCGGTGCCGGCAGTTATGGTCTGCGTAAGTTTCAAGCTGGGATATCGGGGGCCGCGGACAGTCATTTCAGCTATGCCTTGAGTGCAGTACACGAAAACAATACCGGCTTTTCTGCCACCAAGCCCAGTGCAGGTAAGTATTCCTATAATGCCGATAAAGATGGCTACAAATTGGAAAGCGCTACCGGTAATGTGAATTGGGAACTCAGCCGCGGCTATGAGCTGGGCATGAATTTCATGCAAAGTCGCCTCAATACTCAGTTCGATTCCGGTCCTTCGTACGATGATCGCAATATCGAAAAACTGCAAACCGTGGCCGTCTATGGCAAGGCTAAATTCAGTGAGGACTGGAGCAGTATGCTGCAGTTTGCGCAATCGGGCGATTACAGTGTGACCGATGCCTCGTATGGCCAGAGCCAAATCGATAGCCATCAAAATCTGTTGAGTTTTCAAAATACGCTGCGCTTCGGTAAAAATTCGCTGCAAGTGATTGCGGAAACCCGCGAAGAAAAAGTCAACGGCAGTGACGACGCGCTGAATCGTAAACGTCGTACCAACTCGCTGGCGGCTGCGTATTTGATGAAGCAAGATGCCCATCTGCTCAGTGCCAGCCTGCGGCGTGATCAAAATTCTGATTATGGCAGTAACACCACCGGCAGTCTGGCTTACGGCTATCGCCTCAACGATGCTTGGCGCATCAATGCCAGTTACGGTACCAGCTTCCGTGCGCCGACCTTTAATGATTTGTTTTATCCCGGTTACGGCATTGCGACGCTCAAGCCTGAGCAAGCAAAAAACGCTGAAGTTGGTGCTTACTATGAGCTTGGCGATAGCCAGTTGAGCGTGGTGTATTTCCAGAATAAAGCCAAGGATTTACTGGTATTTACCAATAACTGCCCGGTGCAGCAACACCCATATGGCTGTTCGTATAACGTCGGCAGTGCCACTATGTCGGGTTTGAGCTTGGGAGGCAGCACGCGTTACGCCGATTGGCGCTTGCGCGGTTCTCTCGATGTGCAGAATCCGCGTGATGATGTCAGTGGTTTGCAATTGGCGCGTCGCTCCAAGCAGCATGCCAGTGTGGCGCTCGATTACGCTTTGCCGAAAGCGAAAATCGGTATGGAAACGGTATTTGCTTCCAAACGATTTGATGATACAGCCAATACCAAAGTGTTGGGCGGCTATAGTCTGCTGAATCTGTATGTCAGTTATGATTTGGCGAAGAATCTCTCGCTGCTCGGGCGCTGGAATAATGTGCTCAATAAAGAGTATGAGCTGGCTAAAAATTATGGCACTGCCGGCTCCAATGTGTATGTCGGTTTGAACTACGGTTTTAAATAAACCGACTCAGCTTGCACGAAGCCGCTTTCTTAGTGGTTTCGTGCCGTAACGATTGCTTACCACAGGCCTATCCATGTCTTATTTCTCTCTTCTGCGGCGCAGGCAGTGGATGTTGCCGGCACTGTTAGTCATCTCGGTGCTGGCTGTGTTGTTGGCCTGCCTGACCGGCTCAGTTACCCTGAGTGTGGCCGAGCTCTGGCATGCTTTGCTGGAATTATTGCAAGGGCCGCCGACTTCGCTGGCTGCCAGCTTGCTCGATTTACGCATGGGGCGCGCGCTGACCGCCTTCGTGGTCGGTGCCACGCTGGCCTTGTCCGGCGTGATGATGCAAGCCTTGTTGCGTAATCCTTTGGCCGATCCGTATGTGCTCGGTATTTCCGGTGGTGCTGCGGTGGCGGCACTGGCAATGATCTTATTTTATGGCAGTTTCTGGATGATTGATCTGGCTGCGTTCGGTGGTGCCCTGGGTGTTGCGGCCTTATTGTTTTTACTCGCGTATCGCGATTTTCGCGGCAGCGGCAGCAGCGATGGCAGTGCCCCGATTTTATTATTGACCGGGGTGATTGTCGCGGCCGGTTGTGGTGCCTTGATTACCCTGATGCTCTCGATCGCTCCCGACAGTCGCTTGCGCGGCATGGTGTTCTGGATGATAGGGGATTTGTCGAATACCCAAAGCCGCACGATGCCGTGGCTAGTCTTGGGCGGCGTGTTGCTGTTTTCGTTACGCAATGCGCGCGCGATGAATGTCGCCGCCCTGCATGCTGATAATGCCGCCACGCTCGGGGTAGATGTCGGCGCGCTGCGCCAGCGCTTGTTTTTTTGTTCGGCCTTGTTAACGGCCAGTGCCGTCAGTACCGCTGGTAGCATTGGCTTCGTTGGCCTCATTATGCCGCATGCCTGCCGCTTTTTACTCGGCCCGGATCATCGCCTGCTGATTCCGGCCGCCACTCTGGCCGGCGGCAGCTTTCTGGTGTTGGCCGATACCATTGCGCGTACCGCCTTGGCACCGCAACAATTACCGGTCGGAGTGATTACCGCGCTCATCGGTGTGCCCTTGTTTTTATTACAGTTACATCAGATGCGGAGGCATTGATGGAAGTTCGTGGACTCAGCCTGCAGATAGGCGCGCGCATTTTGGTGGAACAATTGAATTTGACTCTTGCTGCCGGCGAGTGCTGGTGCATTATCGGTCGCAATGGTGCCGGCAAAAGCAGCTTGCTGCGCACCCTGGCTGGATTGCGCCAGCCACAAGCTGGCAGTATCTTCTTGCAGCAAAAGAATGTGAAGGATTGGCCTTTGCTGGCGCTGGCACAGGCACGTGCATTTTTACCGCAAGCGCGCAGCGATGCCTTTGCCTACCGCGTGATCGACAGTGTGCTCACGGCGCGCCATCCGTATCAGGGCCAGCAGTACTGGGAATCGGAGCAAGATCTGCAATGTGCGCACGCGGCATTGGCGCAGCTCGATGTGGCCGAATTGGCCGAGCGCGATGTGCGTAGTCTTTCGGGCGGCGAGCGTCAACGGGTGGCGATTGCTGCCGTGCTGGCGCAGGATGCTCAATTAATGCTGCTCGACGAACCGGCCACTGCGCTCGATCTGGCGCATCAGGTCAGTGTCATGCAGCTGTTTTCAGATCAATGCAGACAACAAAATAAAACCGTCGTGATGGTCAGCCATGATCTCAATCTCGCTCATCGTATCGCCACCCATGCCTTGCTGTTGCATGGCGATGGCAGCTGGCAAGCCGGCTGCGCGGCTGAAGTGCTGCGCGCCGAGCCATTGAGCGCTTGCTTAGGCCACGAGATCGACAGCTTCAAGCATCAAGGGCAGACCATTTTTCTACCTAAACAAATTGCCAAGGAATCCACATGAGCACAACACTCCCAGTTACGGCAGAGGCCGATATCAATAGCCGCCATCAACGCCGTATGGAACGCAAGAAAGCCTTGATGGATGAAAAAATCGAGCAAGCCCAGCGTACTACCGGCGTGCTGATCATCCATACCGGCAATGGCAAGGGTAAAAGTTCGAGTGCCTTCGGCATGGTCATGCGTGCGCTTGGTCATGGCATGAAGGTTGGCGTGGTACAGTTCATCAAAGGGGCGCTGGCCACTGGAGAAGAGATTTTTTTGCGACGTTTTCCTGATGAAGTGTCCTTTCATGCGATGGGTGAAGGCTATACCTGGGTGACACAGAATCGTGAACGCGACATGGAAAAAGCGGCCTTGGCCTGGGAACAAGCGAAAAAATTTCTCAGTGATCCGGAAATCGGTTTGGTGGTACTCGATGAATTGAATATCGCCCTCAAATACCATTACTTAGATCTCGCGACCGTGATGGCCGACCTCGATGCGCGTCCGGAGATGCAGCATGTGGTGGTGACTGGGCGAGGTGCTTTGCCGGAATTGATCGCCATCGCCGATACGGTCAGCGAAATGCAGCCGCTCAAACATGCCTTCCAAGAGGGGATTGTCGCGCAGGCGGGGGTCGAATGGTAAGCCATATTGCCAAGGCGGTATTAATCAGCGCGATCGCTTCCGGACAGGGTAAAACCACCGTGACGGCGGCGCTGGCACGTAAGCTGGTGCAAGCTGGAAAGCGCGTACGCATTTTCAAGAGTGGCCCCGACTTCATCGACCCGATGTTGCTGGCGCGGGCCTGCGGGGGCGCGGTCGATAATCTCGATTTGTGGATGGTCGGTGCCGCCACTTGTCAGGCCAAGTTAGCGCAGGCGGCGGCACAGGCTGATGTGATTTTGATCGAAGGGGTGATGGGTCTGTATGACGGCGCGCCATCTTCGGCCGATTTGGCGCAAGCCTTTGGTGTGCCGGTACTGGCCGTTCTCGATGCGGCTGCCATGGCCCAAACAGTCGGTGCAGTGGCGCTGGGTTTGCGTGATTTCGGACCGGTCGTGCTGGCCGGAGTGATCGCCAATCGCATCGCTTCGCCCGGGCATGCCGCCATGGTCGCCAGCGCGATGCGCGATATTCCTTTATTGGGCAGCTTGCGCGGGCAAAGCGTCAGTTTGCCGGAGCGGCATCTCGGTTTGGTCTTGCCTGATGAAGTGGCGCAGCTCGATGCCTTGCTCGACAGTTTAGCCGCCGAACTCGATCTCGATCTGGCGGCGTGGGAAGCGCTGCCTTCGGTCAGTTTCACGGCCCCCGCGATGTCAGCCTTGCCGGCACTGCTGGCGGGACGACGCATCGCCATCGCACATGACGCCGCCTTTGCATTTCTGTATCCCGATAATCTCGCCTGTCTGCGCGAACTCGGTGCCGAGTTACTGTTTTTTTCGCCCTTGAACGATGCCGCGATTCCGGCTGCGGCCGATGCCCTTTATTTACCGGGCGGTTATCCTGAATTGCACGCGGCCGAGCTCAGTCGTGCACCGCGCTGGCAAGCATCCGTGCGCGCGGCCCACGCAGCCGGTCTGCCGATTTGGGCCGAATGCGGCGGTATGATGGCGCTGGCCGAGAGTTTGACCGATCTGCAGGGGCAGTGCTGGCCGATGGCCGGCTTGTTGCCTGGAAAAATACATATGCAAAGCCGCTTGGCCGGCCTCGGCGGGCAAGCATGGCAATTCGAGCAAGAGCAACTGCGCGGGCATACGTTTCATTACTCGCGTTGCGACACCGATTTGCTACCGTTGACCCATACACGTCGCCAGCGTAGTGACGATGCCGGCGAAGCAATCTATGCCGTCGGCACGCTGCGCGCTTCGTATTTTCATGCTTACTTTCGCTCGGCCCCGGCCGTCGCGGCACAGTTGTTCACGGTGGCCGCATGAGATGTCATTTGATCTTCGGTGGAGCGCGTTCCGGGAAGAGCGCCTATGCAGAAAAATTGGCTGCGAAATTGAGTGCGGATGGTGGCCGTCAAGTGATTTACATCGCCACCGCCGCCGCCGGCGACAGCGACAGCGAAATGCAAAGCCGCATCGCGCATCACCGGCAACGTCGGCCGGCAGGCTGGATCACGCTGGAGCAGCCGCTGGAATTGGGCACGGCGATTCGTCGCTACAGCTCGCCACGGCATATTTTGCTGATCGATTGTCTGACGCTGTGGTTGTCGAATTGCGTGCTCTCGAATGCCACTGAATTTCCTGATATCGGCAGCATCAATTCGCCGCCGCTATTCCTCGAACAACGCGCCGCCTTGCTCAGTGCCTTGTCGGCGGCGGCCGGCGAGGTGATTCTGGTGTCGAATGAAGTGGGGATGGGTATCGTGCCGATGGGGGCGTTGTCGCGCTGGTTCGTCGATGAAGCGGGGCGGCTCAATCAGGCGCTGGCGGCCGAATGCGAACAAGTGGTCTGGGTGGCGGCCGGCTTACCGCTGTTACTCAAAGGGCAGCAATGCTGATGCTCAGTGGAATGCTGGTGTTGGCCGCGCTGTTGCTCGGCCTGCTGCTTGATTCCTGCTTTGGAGAAGTCCGGCGTTGGCATCCCTTGGTTGGTTTCGGTAGCTTGGCGCAGCGCTTGGAACAGCGCTGGAATCGACCGGCTGCCGGACGCTGGCGCGGGGCCTGCGCCTGGGCGCTGTTGGTGCTGCCGCCGGTGCTGGCGCTGCAAGCCGCGCTCTGGGCCTTGGCGCGTTATAGTGTTTTCTTGGCCGTGCTTGCACATGCCTTGTTGCTGTATTTTTGTCTTGGCTTGCGCAGCTTGAAGGAACATAATTTACCGATCCAAGCCGCGCTCGAACAAGATGATTTAGCCACCGCACGGCGTCTGACTTCGTATATCGTCAGCCGCGATACCGGCCATGCCGATGCGGCCAGTTTGGCCAAGGCCAGTGTTGAATCGCTGTTGGAAAACGGTGCCGATGCCGTATTTGCCAGTGTATTTTGGTTTCTGTTACTCGGCGGTGCAGGCGCAGTGCTGCATCGTTTGACGAATACCCTCGATGCCATGTGGGGTTATCGGTCCGAGCGCTGGCTGCGCTTCGGTTGTGTGGCGGCGCGCAGTGACGATGTGCTCAATTGGGTACCGGCCCGGCTGACGGCACTGAGTTATGCTGTGCTCGGTGATACCAAGCTGGCCTTGCAGTGTTGGCGGCGTCAAGCCCCGGCTTGGGATAGCCCGAATGCCGGGCCGGTGATGGCCGCCGGTGCCGGCGCACTCGGTGTGCAACTCGGTGGTCGCGCGCGTTATGACGGTATCGATGAAATTCGGCCGCCGCTCGGTCAGGGCAGGGCAGCGCTGGCAGCGGACATCACGCGCGCCTGGCAGTTAGTGCGCGCAGTGCTGTATTTGTGGTGCGGCGCGCTCAGCTTGCTGGCCCTCGGCCGCGTGCTATTTACTGTAGGAATCAACTATGCGTGAAACTTTACTTGAACATGGCGGTAATTTGCACGATGCCGTAGGTAATTTCGGCCGCCCGCTGGAACAATGGCTTGATCTCTCTACCGGTATCAATCCGCATTATTATCCGGTGCCGCCACTGGCTGCCGATGTTTGGCACCGCTTGCCGGAAACCTCGAAGGCACTGCTCGATGCCGCCTGCGCCTGTTACCGTGCACCACGCATGTTGGCAGTGGCCGGTAGCCAAGCGGCGATTCAGGCCTTGCCCCGTTTGCGCGCGATCGCACGCGTGGTAGTGGCGGCACCATCATATGCCGAACACGCGCATCAATGGCGTTGCGCCGGTCATGCCGTGAGCGAAATTGCTTATTCTGAGTTGGAGGCGGCGATCGATCAGGCCGATGTCGTGGTGCTGTGCAATCCGAATAATCCTACCGGTGCCAGCGTGGCCCCGGCCCAGTTGCTGGCTTGGGCGGCCCGATTGGCGCAACGCGGTGGCTGGCTGGTGGTCGATGAAGCATTTGGCGATACCATGCCGGCCCTGAGTGTGTGCCCGCATAGCGGTGTAGCCGGCTTGATCGTGCTGCGCTCAGTCGGTAAGTTTTTTGGTCTGGCCGGCATTCGGGTCGGCTTCGTCGCCGCAGAAGCAAAGCTGCTGCATCGGCTCGCCGCTTGGTTGGGGCCTTGGACCCTCAACGGACCGGCCCAGCAGATCGCCTGTGCTGCCCTCAGTGACCGCGTCTGGCAGAGCGAGATGCGGCAAACCCTGGCGGATGCTGGCCAAGGCTTGCGCGCGCTGTTGCATGCCCATGGCTTTGCCAGCAGTGGAACCGACTTGTTTCAGTGGGTCAGCGACCGCGATCTCGCAGGCCGCACCGAACTGCTGTGGCGTTTCATGGCCGAGCGCGGAATTTGGTTGCGCTGGTTTGCCGCTGGCGCGCAGCGCCCACATGGTTTGCGCTTCGGCTTGCCGGGCACGGCCGCCGGTTGGGAACGCTTGAGTCTTGCTTTGAACGAATGGAGTCAGCATGCCCACTGAGTGGTTTTCCAAGTCGACGCTGCGCCTGTGCGGCACCCTGTGTTTGATGGCGTTCAGCGCCACTGCCGCCGCGCTCAGCGTTACCGATGATCTCGGCAATACTGTCAATTTGAAAGTGCCGGCGCGCCGCATCATCAGCTTGGCACCGCATGTTACCGAGCTTTTGTTCGCCGCCGGTGCCGGTTCGCAGATCGTGGCGACGGTTAAATACAGTGATTATCCGGAAGCGGCCAAAGCCATTCCGCGCATCGGTGATTTGCGGCAGATTGACATGGAACGTGTGCTGGCCTTGAAACCTGATCTGTTGGTGGTCTGGACCCATGGTGCCTTCGACCGGCAAATGCAGGCGCTGCGCGAAGCCGGGATTCCCTTGTTTTTCAGCGAACCGCAGCGACTTGAGCAGATTCCCGATACCCTCATCAAACTCGGGCGCTTGAGCGGTACCGAGACGACGGCGCAGGCTGCCGCGGCAGATTTTCGCAGTCAACTGCAAGCGCTCAAAGTAAAGTATGCGCAGACCAAGCCGCCGAGCGCGCCGCTGAAGATTTTCTACCAAGTCTGGGCGAAACCGCTCTACACCCTCAATGACAGTCATATCGCCAGCGATGCCATGCGTTTGTGCGGCGCTGAGAATGTGTTCGGACGTTTGCCGGCGATCGCGCCCTTGGTTGACGTCGAAGCCGTCTTGAAAAGTAATCCGGATCTGATCATCGATGCCGAAAGCACGAGTCAACATAATAATGGCTTGCAACAATGGAAAGCTTTCCCCAGTTTAGCCGCCAATAAAAATCAGCATCTGGTCACGCTCGATGGCGATCTCTTGAACCGTCCGGGGCCGCGGATACTGGCCGGCGCGCGCGCCATCTGCGAAGTCCTCGAACACATTCGCCACCCGCTGGCCGGAGTAAAATAAATGTCTCCCTATCAAAGAATCGCCTGTTTATCGACCGAAGCAGTGGAAGTGATGTATGCGCTCGGGCTCGAGGATTTAGTCGTCGGAATTTCCGGATATACCACGCGACCGGTGCGGGCACGCGCGGAAAAACCCAAGATCAGTGGTTTTTCTTCCGCAAAAATTGAGCGCATTTTGGCGGTACAACCGGATTTGGTCATCGCTTACTCGAATATGCAGGCGGCGGTGTGCGCCGAATTGGTCGCAGCCGGCGTCGAAGTGCATGCCTATAATCAGCGCGACGTCGCCGGAATTTTTCGTATGATCAGCAGCTTGGCATGCTTGCTGGATAAACGCATCGAAGGGCAGCAACTATGTGCTGCTTTACGTGCCAAAATTTCCATGGTCGAGCAACAAAGCAGCGCCTGGACGCGCCGCCCGAAAATCTATTTTGAAGAATGGAATGAGCCGCTCATGGCCGGCATCGGCTGGGTGTCTGACTTGATTGAGCTCGCCGGCGGCACCGATGTGTTTGCCGATCTCGCCGTCCACCACAGCGCCAAACAGCGCATCATCGCCGATCCGCTCGAAGTGGTGCGGCGCGCGCCTGACATCATTATCGGCTCTTGGTGTGGCAAAAAGTTTCAGCCCGCTGCGCTTGCCGCCCGTCCCGGTTGGTCAGCGATTCCGGCGCTCAGGAATGCTTGCGTATTCGAAATCAAATCGGCCGATATTCTCTCTCCCGGGCCGGCCGCTATCGAACATGGTTTGCTGGCGATACATGCGCTGATCGCCGATTGGCAAGCGCAGAACTGCTGACTTAGCGCGCTGTTGGCGGTGCTTCCTTAGGTAGTGATGTACACAACAGACCCTAAGAATTGGGATTTTCCGTTACAATCCGGGAGCGCTGATTTTTGATTGATGGCAATATTTTTGCCGGCTTTCGCAATCATGCCGACTGCGCTTGCTTGCCTCTGTCAAAGCTGCGGCAACGCTGCCGCTGTTTTTGTAGGCAGTGTTACTACTCCGTTTTCAGGTTGCCCCCATGTGGATAGTTCAGATTGCCCTTCGCCGCCCGTACACGTTCATCGTGATGGCGCTGCTTATCTTGTTGTCGACGCCGTTGGTGCTGACCAAGATGGCAACCGATATTTTCCCCGATATCAATATCCCAGTCATCAGCATTATTTGGAATTACGGCGGTTTGTCGGCGCAAGAAATGGGACAACGTGTTACCGCTACCTCCGAGCGCAGTTTGACCACTACGGTCAATGACATCGAACACATCGAATCGCAATCCTTGGCCGGGATTGCCATCATCAAGATATTTTTTCAACCGGAAGTGAATATCCAGACGGCGATTGCCCAAGTCGTGGCGATCGAACAAGCGCAATTGCGGCAATTACCGGCTGGGATGACGCCGCCCTTGATCATCAAATATTCCGCCTCCAGCATTCCGGTGGTGCAGCTCGGTTTGTCGAGTCCGACTATGACTGAACAGGCGCTTGGCGATACCGCTATCAATTTTCTGCGTCCGCAACTGATCACCGTGCCCGGTGCGGCGATTCCCTACCCCTACGGCGGTAAAATGCGCGTCGTCTCAGTCGATCTCGACAATCAGGCACTGCTGGCCAAAGGTCTGACGCCGACCGATGTGGTCAACGCGGTCAATGCACAGAATTTGGCACTGCCATCGGGCACGGCGAAAATCGGTGCCACTGAATTTAATGTCAGCATGAACGGTTCGCCCGACACCATTGCCGGCCTCAACCAAATTCCGGTGTCAGCTAAAAACGGCAGCACCACGTATTTATCCGAAGTCGCCCATGTGCGCGATGGCTTTTCGCCGCAAACCAATATCGTTCGTCAAGACGGCCAGCGCGGTGCGTTGCTGTCGGTACTGAAAAATGGGGCTTCGTCGACGCTGAAGATTGTCAGCAACATTAAATCGATCTTACCTGAGGTCGCGCTCGGCTTACCCAAGGATTTGAAAATCTCCACCCTGTTCGATCAATCGGTATTCGTCAAAGCGGCGATCAGTGGCGTGATTCATGAGGCGCTGATTGCGGCCTGTTTGACAGCGCTGATGATCTTACTGTTTCTCGGTAACTGGCGCAGCACCCTGATCATCGCTATCTCGATACCGCTGTCGATTTTATCCTCGATTTTGGCTTTGTATGCGCTGGGCGAAACCATCAACATCATGACCTTAGGCGGTTTGGCACTGGCAGTCGGCATCTTGGTCGACGATGCCACTGTGACGATAGAAAACATCGAGCGCCATTTACATCTGGGCGTGCCACTGGAAACTGCGATACTCGACGGTGCCGGTGAAATCGCGGTACCGGCGCTGGTTTCCACTTTGTGTATCTGTATCGTCTTCGTGCCGATGTTTTTCCTCACCGGGGTGGCGCGCTTTCTGTTCGTACCCTTGGCCGAGGCGGTAGTGTTCGCCATGCTGGCTTCGTATATCCTCTCGCGCACCTTGGTGCCGACCTTGGTGTTGATGATGATGGGGCAGGCTCACAGCGACGCTGCTGCTGCACCGAGTCTGTTACAGCGCGTGTATCGTCGCTTCGATGCCGGTTTTGAACAATTCCGTGGTGGCTACATCATCATTCTCGCCAGCTTGCTGACACATCGCAAAGTTTTCGCTGGGGTCTTTCTGGCCTTTTGCATTGCCTCTTGCGCACTCGTCGCCACACTTGGGCGCGATTTCTTCCCTAGCGTCGATTCCGGCCAAATCCGTTTACATATGCGGGCGCCCACCGGCACCCGTATCGAAGAAACTGCGCGCATTGCCGATGAAGTGGAAAAAGTCATCCGCAGTATTATTCCGGCTGCTGAGCTCGACACCATACTCGATAACCTCGGCTTACCCTACAGCGGTATTAATTTATCGTATGGCACCGGCGGTACGATAGGCGCGATGGATGGCGAAATTCTGATGTCGCTCAAGCCTGAGCATGGCCCGGCGTCACAGTATGTGCAACGGTTGCGACAAGAATTGCCGCGTCGTTTCCCTGGCGTGGAATTTTATTTTCAGCCGGCCGATATCGTCACTCAGATTCTGAATTTCGGTTTGCCAGCGGCCATCGACATTCAAATCGCCGGTGCCGATGTCAAAGGCAACTATCAAATCGCCAGCCGCCTGATGAAGCAAGTCAGCCGTATTCCCGGCACCGTCGATGTACATATTCATCAAAAAAACGATTTGCCGACCTTGGCACTGGAAACCGATCGCATTCAGATCAAACAGTTGGGCCTCAATCCGGTCGATATCGCGCAAAATCTGTTGGTATCCTTGTCCGGCAGTTTTCAAACTGCGCCGGCATTTTGGTTTAATCCAGTCAACGGTGTGGTCTACAGCGTGGCGATTCAAACGCCACAATACCGTAACGGCGACCTTGATAGTTTGTTACGCACGCCGATCAAATCTGCTGCTCAAGTCGCCGGCCAAGCCGCCGCAAGCGACGGCAGCATGTCCACCCAATTGCTCGGCAATTTGGTGCAAGTGCGTCCGGCTTCGCAATTGGCGGTAGTTTCGCGCTACAACATCAAGCCGGTGATCGACTTATATGTCAGCGTCGAAGGACGCGATTTGGCCGGCGTGGCTGGCGAGCTTGAGCAATTGGTCGAGGCGGCACGCAAGGAGCTGCCACGTGGTGCCAGCATTACCGTGCGCGGCCAAGTCGAAACCATGAGAAGTTCATTCTTGGGTCTGGGTCTTGGCTTGGTGATGGCAATTATCTTGGTGTATCTGCTCATTGTCGTCAATTTCCAGTCTTGGATCGATCCTTTGATCATCATCAGCGCCTTACCGGCAGCCTTAGCCGGTATCGTCTGGATGCTCTTCCTCAGTCATACCCCCTTGAGTGTACCGGCCTTGACCGGTGCCATCATGACCATGGGGGTAGCGACGGCCAACAGTATTTTGATGGTCTCATTCGCGCGCCAATGTATGGACCAAGGGGCGCCGCCGCTGTCGGCTGCGCTCGAAGCCGGTGCCACCCGCATCCGGCCGGTGCTGATGACGGCGCTGGCGATGATCATCGGCATGGTGCCGATGGCGATTGGTTTCGGCGAAGGCGCGGAACAAAATGCGCCGCTCGGTCGGGCCGTCATCGGTGGTTTGCTGTTTGCCACGATCTCAACCCTGTTTTTCGTACCGGTGGTATTCGCCGGTATCCATAAGTATCTCGCTGGGCGGCGATCACGGTCTGCGCCGGCATCATCATTGCCAGCTGTTCAGTAAGGGAAGTCTTGATATGTCTGAAAAATCTCACCTCGCACTCGGCATGCATGCCGCCCCGGATCACGCGACCCACCCGCAGCGCACACAAATATTACGGCGCGCCCGTTTGATTGCGGCTTTGGTTTTGTTGGCAATGCTGTTGGGTGCGCTTGCCACCTTGGGTTTGCGCGTCGTGCGGGCACGCGACCTGGCCAGCAGCAATGCCGCGCAGGGCAAACTGTATGTGCAAACGGTGCATGCCAAAGCGGCCGGCGGCAAAGTCGTGCTGACTTTACCCGGCACCTTGCTCGGTCAAACCGAAGCGCCGATTTACGCGCGCAGCAGTGGTTATGTACTGCATCGCTATAAAGATATCGGCAGTCAAGTGGCGGCAGGTGAGTTATTGGCCGACTTGGATACGCCGGAAATCGATCTGCAACTGGCGCAAGCCGTGGCTGCACGCGCACAAGCCAGCGCCAGTTTTGATCTGGCCGCCAGTTCGCTGGCGCGTTGGGAAGCTTTACGCCAAAAAGACGCCGTGACCGCGCAAGAACTCAATGAACGCAACAGCGCCTCTGCCCAAGCCAAAGCCAACCTCGCTGCGGCCCAAGCCAATGTCGAGCGTTTGCAAAAGCAGCAGGCCTTCAAACGCATCGTCGCACCGTTTGCCGGTGTGATTACCCATCGCAATATTGAAGTCGGCGATTTGGTCGATGCCGGTAATACCGGTGCCGCGCGCGCCTTGTTCACGCTGGCCCAGACCAGCCAATTACGCGTCTACGTCTATCTGCCGCAAGCCTATGCCCAGCGTGTCAAAACCGGCGACCATGTCAGCATCAGCCAGAAAGAATTACCCGAGCAAGTGTTTGATGGCACGGTGGTGCGCACCGCCGGTGCCATCGATGTCGCCAGCCGCAGCATGCAAATTGAAATTGCCTTGGCGAATACCGATCACGCACTGCTGGCCGGCGCCTATGTGGAGGTGGCGCTGACTCCCGCGGCCGGCGGCGTAAGCTTAACCGTGCCATCGAATGTGCTGCTGTTTCGTCCGGAAGGGACACGCGTGGCCATCGTCGATGCCAAAGGACAGATCCGTTTGCAAACCGTCAGCATCGGCCGCGACCTCGGAAACGCGTTGGAAATTATTCGTGGCATCGATGTCACTGATCAGTTGCTCATGAATCCACCCGATTCCTTGGCCGAACAGGATGTGGTGGTGGCCACCCCGTTCATCGATCAAGCCGCGCGCAGCGACAAGGGCAGCAAGCCTCACAAGGAAGCGCCGGCTGAAAAAGCGGCGCGCACAGCGAAGGCGGCTTCATGAAGCGCGCCGCCAGTACGCTGCTCGCTGCCATGCTGTTGGCTGCCTGTAGCAATGTGCCACGCGCAGCGAGCACACCAAGTGTGGCTAGTGCAGCGACTGCGGCGAGCGAGAGTAGTCCTATGCAGAGTTTGTTTCAGTCGGCGCAAGCGCTTGACGCCACCGATAAAGGCAATTGGTGGCGCATGTTCGGCGACCCGCAGCTCGATGCCTTAGCGCAGTCACTGATTGCGAATAACCCTGGCCTGCAAGTCGCCGTGGCACGTTTGCAGCAAGCACGCGCGCAGGCCCAAGTGGTGAGTGCCGGCCTGTTTCCGCAAATAGCGCTGCAAGCCGGCAGTGCGCGGCAAAAAAGCTCGGCCGACCGGCCCGTGGCCAGTTATACCGCGAGCAACCAGTCGACCGTACAAAACAATCAGCAGCTCGGTTTTGCCGTCAGTTATGAAGCCGATTTGTTTGGTCGGGTCGAGAGCAATATCGCTGGTGCCGATGCCTTGGCAGAACAAGCGCGCAGCGAGCTGGAAAACACCCGCCTGATTTTGCTGGCCGAATTAGCCGGTGATTACTTCAGTTTGCGTGCGCTCGAAGCGGAAATGCAGGTGCTCAGCGAGGCCATCAACTTACAGCAGCGCGCGGTGCGCTTCATGCATGACCGTCATGCCCTGGGATTGGTTTCCGGTCTCGACTTGGCACAGCAAGAAACGGTACTCGCTGCCAATCGCAGTCAATTCGAATTAGTGCAAAAGCAAAGCCAACAATTTCTTCATGCTATCGCCAGTCTCAGTGGCCAAGCCGCCGCTGAGTTCCGTTTGGCACCGGCTGGCAGCGCCATGCTGCCGCCAGCCCTGCCGCAGGCATTGGCGGCTGAAATTTTGCAGCGCCGTCCCGATATCGCCTCGGCTCAGCGTGGCGTCGCCTATGCCAATGCCAACATCGGTGTGGCGCGTGCCGCCGCGTTCCCGACCTTGATGTTGCAGGCCAATGCAGGCTGGAACAGCAATCAATGGGCGAATTTGTTGAGCGCGCCGAGTCTGTTATGGTCGCTCGGTGCGGCACTCACGCAAACCGTGTTTGACGGCGGTAAAACGCAAGCCGGTATCGCCGCCGCGCGGGCCGCCCATGCCGCTGCAGTAGCCACCTACCGGCGCAGTGTTTTGAGTGCATTGCAAGAACTGGCCGATGCCGCCGCCGGCGGTGTCGCCCTGGCGCGCGCGGCCGAGTATACGCAAAGCAGCGTGAGCAGCGCTGCGCGCGTATTGGCACTGACCGATGCGCGCTATACCGGTGGCATTGCCAGCTACCTCGATGTCATCACGGCGCAGCAAAGCTTATTAGCGAATCAGCGACAATTGGTGCAAATCCGCGGCCAACAAATGCTCTCAGCCGTATTACTGGTCAAAGCCAGCGGCGGCGCTTGGCAAGTCGCCGCTCCATAAATTTTACCTACAGGCAGTTCCATGCATATCTCTACATTGATGGTCCAAGGGACTACCTCGGATGCCGGTAAAACCACCGTCGTCGCCGCGCTGTGCCGACTGTTACAGCGCCAAGGCGTGGCGGTGGTACCGCTCAAGCCGCAAAATATGGCGCTCAACAGCGCCGTCACGGTTGATGGCGGTGAAATCGGTCGGGCGCAAGCCTTACAAGCGCAAGCCGCCGGTCTGCTCGCTCACACCGATATGAACCCGGTATTGCTCAAACCGAGTTCCGACACCGGTGCCCAAATTATCATCCATGGTCAGGTACGTGCCGACATGGATGCGCGCGATTATCATCAATACAAAAGCATTGCCATGGGCGCGGTATTGGAATCGTATCAGCGCCTGCAGCAACAATACCAAGCCATCATCGTCGAAGGGGCCGGCAGCCCGGCGGAAGTCAATCTGCGTGAGCGCGACATTGCTAACATGGGTTTTGCCGAAGCGGTCGATTGTCCGGTGATTCTGGTGGCCGACATCGATCGCGGCGGCGTGTTCGCCCACTTCATCGGCACCTTGGCCTGTCTGTCCGCCTCCGAACAAAAACGCATCGTCGGCTTCGTCATCAACCGCTTTCGTGGTGACATCAGCTTACTCACGCCAGGCTTAAGCTGGCTCGAAGCACAAACCGGCAAGCCGGTGTTAGCGGTGCTGCCGTATCTGCACGGCTTACAACTCGATGCCGAAGATGCGATCATCACCGGGCAAAGCAGCAATGGACGCTTTCGCGTCATCGTGCCGGTACTGCCGCGTATCGCCAATCACACTGATTTTGATGCCTTGCGCGCCCATCCCGATGTCGATCTGCAATTCATCGCACCCGGTGCCGCGGTACCCGCGGCCGATCTGATCATCTTACCGGGCAGTAAAAATACCCGCGCCGACTTGGACTTTTTGCGACAGCATGGCTGGCAACATATTCTGGCCAAGCATCTGCGTTACGGCGGTAAAGTCATCGGCATTTGTGGCGGTTACCAAATGCTCGGGCTGACAGTCGCCGATCCACATGGAGTGGAAGGGGAGGCTGGTGTCACGCCCGGTTTCGGTCTGCTTGATGTGCATACCGAACTGACGCGCGAAAAGCGCCTGCAGCAAGTCAGCGGCTACTGCGCATTCGGAGCGGCCGGTGCGCGCGTCGAGGCGTATGAAATTCATATGGGACGTAGTACTGGCACGCCAGGCAGCTTACCCGCGTTTCATATCGACGCGCAAGCCGAGGGCGTGCGCTCGGCCGACGATTTACTGCTTGGTACCTACCTGCATGGCTTGTTCGATCACCCCGAGGCCTGCGCTGCACTCCTGGCTTGGGCCGGTTTGCAATCGGAAGTCACGCCAGACCTGGCTGCCTTGCGCGAGCACAGTATCAATCGTGTGGCCGATGCTTGCGCACCCTTGTTGGCGGCCATCTTGGCGCTATAAGAATCTGAGCTTGCCAAATATTGGCATGAACAACATAATGTGAAAAAATTAATCACATTGTTGTTAACTCATCTTTTTTTAATCGGACCACTGCATGAAATTTTTATCTTCCACCGCTGCCGCAATGACACTCGCTTTGCTTCATGCGCTTACCCCTGCATGCGCCGCCGAGGCACGCCTGTTTCAATACTCGACCATCGATGCGCTGCTGGCCGGTGCCTACGACGGTGACATGAGTGTGGCAGAGCTTAGCCGTCACGGCAATTTCGGGCTCGGTACGTATAACCGTGTGGATGGTGAAATGATCGTCAGTGAAGGGGTGTTTTATCAAGTCCGCGGTGATGGTAAAGTCAACATCGCCGGTCCGCAGGAACGCTCGCCGCTGGCCATCATGACTGATTTTAATCCGGGTCCGGCAGTCACACTGGCAGCGGCGCATAGCTTGGCCGAACTGGAAGCCGCCATCGATGCTGGCTTACCCAACAAAAATGCCTTCTATGCCATTCGCATCGACGGCGATTTTGCTGCGCTCAGCACCCGTGCCATTTATCCGCAAAGTCAACCATACCGTCCCTTGGCCGAAGTTGTCAAAACCCAGTCTGTGTTTCAACTTGGGGCCACCCGTGGCCAGTTGATCGGCTTTCGTAGCCCAGCCTTTTCCAAAGGTTTCAATATTCCCGGATACCATTGGCATTATCTGGCGACCGACCATGCCAGCGGCGGTCATGTGTTGTCACTGCAGATGAACACCGGCAGCGCGCGCATCGCCACGCTCTCTACGGTCGAATTGCAAGTGCCAACCACTAATGGCTTCGTCCAGGCAGATCAAAGCAAAGATCGCTCGCAAGAATTGCATGCAGTAGAAAAAATTCGCCAATAAAGAAAAAAGCCGCTGTGCCAACCCTCAGGCGGCAGCGGCTTCGTGTGGCTGTGCGCGTCTGCTCAGCCGTTCAGGTTTTTGCCTCAACTTGCCACTGATCGGCCTGTTCCTCGGCTTCGGCGATTTGTGCTTCGCTCATGCGCTGCGCTACATAACTGCGATACAGTGCGGCATCATCATAATCTTTTGCCAGCGTCAGCCACTTGTAGGCTTCCACTAAGTTAACCGGCACGCCTTTACCATGCCAATACATCAGACCGAGCTGATACTGAGCGCTGGTGTCATCCTGTTCGGCCGCATGTTCGAACAAGCTCTGTGCCTTGGCATAATTGAGTGGCACGCCGTTACCGGTAACATACAACACGCCCAAACTGTACTGCGCATCGGCATAACCCTGATCGGCCGCGCGTTGAAACCATTTCACTGCCGTTTTGTAATCTGACACCACGCCTTTGCCTTTGGCATACATACGTGCCAAATTTACTTCGCCGCGCACATTATCCTGTGCCGCCGCCTGCTCGAACAGCGCCAGCGCCTTGGTCTCGTCGCTCGCCAAGCCTTCACCCTTGAGATACATCAAGCCCAAACTGACTTGGGCTTCCGCGTCGCCATCCTTGGCGGCTACCGCAAAACTCTCCGCTGCCGCAGGAAAATCTGCTTGATCATATAACGCCGTGCCCTCGTCAACATCATCGGCATGGGCGAAATGGAAACTAGTGGCACCGACAGCAAGCAATGAAAGCAATAGCAAGGGTGCAGCAGTACGAGATAGCATGATATTGCCCCAAGGTAATGTCGTTAATAATTGGCATTGTAGTGCTTTGTTTTTACGCTTCCAAGTAAATTTAAAATTTGTTTGCAATTATTTGCGGGTGGACTCGGCGTTTCAGATCAGCCAGCCGTGTCGGTGCTGACTAAATCCCAGTTATCTTCGTCTTCATAGCGTATCAGCCAGTTCACCGCCTGATGCCAAGCGTGCACTGCCTGCGCGTCCAAGCGGCCTGGCACCGCTCGTGCGGTGATCTGCGCATGCCGTACCGCCCAGTGCAGCCGGTATAACAAATCAGCCCAATCCAGCAAGACCGACTTGGTGCGCAGCTTGATGTCACACTGGGCCAGCGTCGCGCCGTCGAGCGCGATAGCCGAAGCCAAGTCGGCTGCGACATGTTTTCCATCCGGCATGCCTATGTGTGGCTGCACACCGGCCGCCCACAGCAGAAAGCGCAAAGCCTCATCATTGCCGGAGGGTGCAGCGCGCAGCAGTTCCAAAGCGATCAGCCGCTGCCTGACTTCGGCGCTACTGCGCAAAACAATTTCATCTTCACTTTCAATCAGCGGCAATTGCAGATTAATACGTATCCCGCGCTTATGCAGAGCCAGTTCAGATAATTCTTTGCGCAGTTCGGGAGATTTCATTGCAAGCAGCCATAAGAAAAAAGGTCAACGATTGTACCAGTTAGCGCGCCGCACCTGAGTCAAAATGCTTGTGAGTCGCTGCTGCGCTTCCTTAACACCGTATCTATTGATAAACGCAGCTATGTGCAGTACGCTATCACTATACTGACTGATCGAGAATAGCATGCGCCAATCAATGACTATCAGGCTAGATAAGGAAATTCTAGAGGGGGCGAGGGTTTTTGCCGCGAAGGATAAGCGCACCCTTACTAACTATATTGAAGCCTTAATCCGCAAGGACATTCAAGCGAACCAGAAATACGCTGAGCAAGAAATTACTTGTCTTAATAATAACCTGCCAATAACTGTTTTTATCGCTGAGCCGTTGACTGAACGTATGATTATTGATGCGGATGAAGACGATACACCAGAGGAGATTGCTCAACGCCAAAGGAACATAGACATTTTGACTGGATGGAATGGTTCATAAATAATGACAAAACCAATTTTGCCAATTGGGTCATTTGTTTGGTGCCGATTTCCTTTCCGTGAAAATCATCGCATGCCCGGTCCGAACGATCATCCGCACCTTGTCTATGTGGCTGAGTCGAGTCAAAACAATCAAGTTCTGACTGTCTATACCACATCGGTAGCTTGGAACCCGGGTACTCCAGTGGCGTTCGGTGTAATTGTTGTACCGCCAGATTTAGCCGCTACAATGCAACAAAAGCCTTTTTGTCTTGACACTCGTCGCGTCGCCGTACTGCCAGTTACGGAGGATTGGTTCCCCTCTCTTGGGACCGAGTCGCGCGGAATTATCAGTCGCGCAAACAAAGCATTTCGAACAGAGGTCAATCGAGTGTTTACAGAAGTTATCAGTCGTCACCGAGAAATTGTTGAACTCTATGGACCGGAAGCTGCTGATCTTTCTGAAAAAAGCCGTTAGACCACACCGCCAAGACTTGGGCGATGTACCAGTTCGACCGCCGCACCTGAGTCAAAATGCTTGTGAGTCGCTGCTGCGTTGAGCTTGCTTACCGCGCCGTATCAACCACACCAGCGCGCACACCAATATAACCGGGAATAAAACCGTCAATAACAAAGGGGCAAGCGCAAACAATAACATCAGCAGCAGCGCGCCGAACAACAGCGTCAGTAGCAAAGACATACCGGCCAGCACTAAACCGGTACACACGGCGGCGGCCAATAATGCCAGCCCCATGGCTGACATCGCCAGCAAAGACATGCCGAAGCCGGCTACGCCGCCGATTTGCTGGTCGTTGATCACGATGCTCGTATTTTGGTCAAAACACAAAGTCAGACCGACCACAAGCAAGCAGAAGAGAGCAACAAAGAGAATGGTGCGGGGTACAATTTTCATGATAAGGCTCCGGTTATGGGGATCAAGGACTGCTGATGACTCATCTTAAAAGACAGGTGCAGCGCGCACCAGCGGCTTGCGACCAACTGCAAAATTATCAGTATGAAAGGCATTTTTGGCCGATAGCGGTGTTGCTTAGCTACAAATCAAGGCAAAGCCGATTTTTTAATGGTATAACACTTTCACTGCTACGCAAATTTACCGACTAATTCAGGAATTGACTGATGAAAAAATACGGCTTGTCTACCCTCTGTTTTACACTGCTTGCGTCAATTTGTCCGCTCAGTATGGCGGCGCTCGATTTGCCGCTCGTGAGCGCGGCAAAAAGTCAACAAAGCCGCTTTGTCAAAGACTTGGAAAGCTTGGTCAATCTCGACTCGGGTACCGATGATGCCAAGGGCTTGAACAAGGTTGCTGCCTTTCTGGCCGATAAACTGAAAGCCATCGGTGCTGAAGTCAGTATTGTTGATGCGCCTCCGGCGGCTGGCAAACTGGTGCTTGGTAGCTTGCACGGCAGTGGCACAAAAAACATCTTGCTGATGATTCATTATGATACCGTGTTCGGCATCGGCGAAGCGGCTAAGCGGCCATTTTCTATCGTCGACAACCGGGCTTTTGGTCCGGGCGTAGCGGATGCCAAAGGCGGCGCGCTGTTGATCTTGTATGCCTTGGAAATTGAACGCCAACGCGGCTTTTCCGGCTATAAAACCTTGACCGTGCTGTTTAACCCGGACGAAGAAAAAAGCTCACTCGGGTCGCGCGTCGCGATTCAAAAAATCTCGGCCGATCAGGATTACGTCTTGGTCTATGAACCGCCCGAGTCCGACCAAGTCACCGTCGCCACCAATGGCATCGCCTATGTACACTTAGATGTCAAAGGCCTGGCCTCGCATGCTGGTTCGGCGCCGGAAAAAGGGCGTAATGCCGTGGTCGAATTGTCCCATCAGATCATGCAGTTGACCGAGCTGGGTAATGCCAAAAAAGGCACCACCGTGAACTGGACGGTACTGCAGACTGGTGAGCGCGTCAATATTATTCCTGATAAGGCCAGCGCGATTGCCGATATGCGCATGTCTGAACTGAGCGAACTCAATCGGGTTCAGCAAGATGCCAATCGTCTGATTCAAACTAAATTCATCCCTGATACCAGCGTTACCGTTAAGGTCGAAAATCGCCGTCCGCCTTTCAGTAAAAACCCGGCCAGCGATAAATTGGCGGCATTAAGCAATGATATTTATCAAGAACTCGGCAAACATATTCAACCGGTTTCCATGCGTTATGGAACCGATGCCGGCTTCGCCTACCATCCCGGCAGTGACAAGCCCGTGGTCTTGGATGGCATGGGTATTGTCGGTGACCGCATCCATTCTTCCGAAGAGTGGGCTGATCTCAATAGCGTCGAGCCGCGCCTGTATTTGACTGTGCGTTTGCTCGAAACGCTGAGTAAATAGAGTAGGGAAGCGGCGCGCTTGAGCGCGCCGCTGCGGCGCTTGACGTCGCCTCAGTCGGCCAAAAAGTCTGCTGCTGAGAAACCCGACAGCACGCGCCGCGGTGTGATATCCATGCCAACGCCACGATAGCCGATGAAGCGCGCCGCTTGGTCAAACACCGGTTCGCCGCTGACTTGCATCGTTTGGATATCGCCATCGGGCTGGGTGCGATGACAAATGAAATCGAGAAACGGCTGACGGTTCGCTATATTCTGCAGTAATTGCGCGTGTTCGGCGGTATTCCATCCTGCGCCACCGCCCTCGAGACCCAGAATCTCCACTGCAGTACCCGACAAGCTGGTGAATTGCCCATGCTTATCCTGCTCCCAGTACCAATCGGATGAGAGTTCAGTAAAACTTTTGAAGCGGGCCTCGCTGATACGTAATTCTTCAGTCCGTTCGGCCACCGCTTGCTCGAGCAATTGCTTATGATTTTCCAAGCGGCGATACAGCAGACGCACTTCCAACATATTATGTATGCGTGTTTGCACCTCGATGACATCAAAAGGTTTGCTGACAAAATCGCGTGCCCCAGCTTGCAGTGCGCGTAATTTGTGATCAGGTTGCGCCGTGATCACCAATACCGGCAGGTAACTGCTGTGGTCGATTTGGCGTAATTCATCCATCACTTCGAAGCCATCCATCAGCGGCATTTGCAGATCGAGCAAAATCAAATCAAACTGTTGTTCCGCGTGCAGCGCACAGACGCTGCGCGGATCCATCGTGCTGGCGATGTTGGTGTAGCCGCGCGCGCGCAGCATTTGCTCAAGTAGTAAGACATTGGCATGCTGATCATCGACAATCAAGATGCGGGCATGGAGAATAGTAGTAGCGTCAAGCATGAATTTCTTTCTCTGCAGATCAGATCAATGGAATGAAGTGTCTAAACATTTCACGGCGCATCGTGCGGCGCGCCCTCGCGTGGGTGGAGTGCGGCATGTTGTAATGCAAGCTCGAGTGCATCCATGAATTCATGGACCTTGATAGGCTTGGTCAGGTAGCGGAAAAATCCGGCATCCAGCCCTTTGGCGATGTCGCGCGGTACCGCATTGGCTGATAAGGCCATTACCGGAATATGCGCAGTAGCCGGATCATTTTGTAAAATTTTCAGGGCCCCATAGCCACTCAAACCGGGCAAATTGATATCCATCAGTATCACAGCCGGTTGCAGCGAGCGCGCCAGCTGTAAGCCTATGTCGGCATCAATTGCCGTCAGTAATTTCAAATCCCGGCGGCGTAGCAGCAGCTGTTTGATCAAGGCCATATTGGCCGGATTATCTTCCACATACAACAGGCTGCGTTGTGCTGCCGAGGTGTCGCTGCTCAGCGCTACCGCCGTATCGGCGTCCGGTAGCGCATGATCGTACATCAAGGTCGGCGCATCGGAGGCGAGTAACTCAAACCAAAAGCTGCAGCCGGAACCGAGCGTGCTTTCCACCCCCATGCTGCCGCCCATCAGTTCGACCAGTTGACGCGTCACCACCAAACCGATGCCGGTGCCTTCTTCGGTGCCGGCTTCGCGGCCAAGTCGATTGAAGGGCTGGAATAGTCGGCTCAGTTGTTTCGGACTCAGACCGCTGCCGGTATCCTGCACCGTCACGCGGATACGTTTTTCGGCCGTCGTTTGACATTGAATGATCACGGCACCATTCTCGCGGTTGTACTTGATGGCATTCGAGAGCAGATTAATCAATACTTGTTTCACGCGCGTGCGATCGGCATATACGTAAAACACCCGGTCGGCACCAGGAAAAGTCATCTGAATTCGTCGCTGATCGGCCTGTGGTTCCATCATCGCGCGACAATCTTCAAATACCTCGCTCATCGACATCGATTCCTGTGACAAAGAAACCTTGCCCGACTCGATCAGTGCCAAATCAAGAATTTCATTTATCAGGCGCAGTAAATACCAACCCGATTGCAAAATCTGATCGATGGAAATTTTCTGTGTCGGCGTCGGCACCGGCTCGCCTGACTCGATCAATTGGGCAAACCCGAGGATGGCATTGAGCGGCGTGCGCAACTCATGGCTCATACTCGAGAGGAACTCCGATTTGGCGCGGTTCGCCTTTTCGGCCGCGGCCTTGGCGAGCTCAAGCTCGACATTGTTTTCTTGCAGCGTATGTTCAAATTGTTTGCGCTCGGTCACGTCACGGGCAGCGGCAAATACCCCTTGCAAACGTTGCTCACGATCGTGAAACGTCGTGGCATTATAAGAAACCACCGTTTGTCGGCCATCCTTGTGGTAAGCCGTCAGTTCATAGTTCGTCACCTTTCCTTCATCCAGCGCTCTGGTGATCGCCGCTTCGGCGCGGGCTTGGTCAGTGAAATAATTTTTGAACGGTTCGCCGATCAATTCGTCGCGCGTGCAGCCGGTCAGCGCTTCCATCTGTTGATTGACATCGCTGATGATACCGAGTGGGTCGGTAGTCATGATGGCATCGATATTCGATTCGATCAGCGAGCGCGTATAAAACTGCTGGTCGCGCAAACGTTGATCGAGCAAGGCTTGCGCTGCTTCGACCCGCTTGCGTGCGGTATTGTCGGTGCCGATCAGCAGATAGCCGATCACCCGTTCCGCCTCATCCCGCAATGCCGTCACTGAAACGATGGCAGGAAAGCGGCTGCCGTCACTACGAATATATGTCAGCTCGTAAATATCTTCAATTTCGCGCGAAGCCTTGAATACCAAGGCTGCAAAACCGGGTGTGATACTGGTATGAAATTCCAGACTCAGCGCAGCGGCGCGGGCGATCACTTCAGCTTCATCGGAAATACTCGAAGGGGTAATTCGATTGATCATATCGGCGGCTTGGTAGCCGAGCATATGTTCGGCACCGACATTGAAAATTTGAATCACGCCCTGTGCATCGGTGGCAATGACAGAAAAATTGGCGCTGTTAAAAATCGCATTTTGCAATGCCTCCGCTTTCAGCAGCGGCGAGCGATTGGGCTGCACGGCGCGGTTTCGCAAACGGAAAAACACCGCTGAAAGCACGAGCACGACGACGCTCATCAAGAGTATTGCCGCGCTGGCCGCGAGTGGGAATGTAAGCATAGTCGATCATCACCTGATTATTACAAACAGTGAAGCGCTTCAGCGCTGGCGCACATCTGATAATAGACGCGCAAACTCTTTTTTTACTACGCCGTAGCATTCGCAAACTTTTTCTTCCAAGCCGTGCCGATCAATGACCGTGATATGGCCGCGGCGATAACTGATATAGCCGAGTTGCTGTAATTTTCCAGCCGCTTCGGTCACGCCTTCGCGCCTTACTCCTAATGTATTGGCAATCAATTCCTGAGTAATCGTCAATTCATTATTCGATACGCGATCGAGCGTCAACAATAACCAGCGGCACAATTGTTGTTCCACGCAATGATGGCGGTTGCACACCGAAGTCTGCGACATTTGCGTGAGTAAGGCCTGGGTGTAACGCAGCAGCAAACGCATCACCAGATCGGCGCGGTGAAACTCATCGAGCAGCAATTGCGAGCGCAAGCGATAGGCATAACCGCCGGTTTGCACCACCGCACGGCTCGGGGTACTGTCACCACCCATGAACAAGGAAATGCCGAGCACGCCTTCATTCCCGACTCCGGCGATTTCGGATGAGCCGCCGTCTTCCAGCAAGTAATGGAGCGAAACAATGGCCGTGGTCGGAAAATACACATGCTGCAGTTTTTCGCCCGATTCGTACAACACATCGCCAACCAACAAGGCGATCAATTCCAAGTGTGGTGACAGACGATCGTATTCCGCTTCCAGTAAGGCAGCCAGCAAATGGTTCTGATTCGGATCAGGGACAGTGGGCATGATATAGCCAAGTTTCGGGCGGAACAAAAAAGGCGTTGCGCGCTGTAGACGCGAACGGACTACTACACGGTAACACACTGTGCTCGATAGTCTCGACAATCTTGTGAGGATCGGCAGCCTGCTGCAGTTGATTTGTAATTGTACGAATGTATGTGCGTCAGCGAACAGAAGCAGAGCAGGCGATCCGTCATGATGGCGACGTCGCAGTGGCAAGACTGAGCATGACCAGCACACTGCGCCGCATAAAACCAAGATGCTTTTCGATTCAACCCAGCTAAGGATTTCAAAATGAAAAAAACTCAATTCACCGGTACCCTGATCGCTGCACTGATGTTGACATCAATCGGTGCCTGTTCCGCTACGCCTAACAGTGATGGCAAGGTGGCAGCACCTGTAGTCGGCGCTGCCGATCGTTCGGCCTCGCCTGGTCCCGCAACACCTGCTCCTGCGATGCCTGGCAGTGAAAGCAGTGGCACCGCCCCGATGGCTGGCGCCGCCGATCGCTCGGCGATGCCTGCCGGCGAAAGTACTGGCCAGTATGTCGACGACACTGCCATCACGGCCGGCGTCAAGGCAGCGATACTCAATGACGCCACACTCAAGGTTACTGAAATCAAGGTAGAGACCATGAAAGGTACCGTGCAATTGAGCGGCATCGTCGGCTCCGAAGAAAATATCATCACTGCCGTCCAATTGGCACGCCGTGTCAAAGGTGTTGTCGCCGTAAATAATACGATGCGCCTGAAATAAATCGCAGCGCTTTCCCATCTGTTTCAGGAGTCAGGTCATGAACAGTATTACCATCCTCATTCGGTATGTCGTCGTGCTCGGCCTGCTGCTTAGCATAGCAGCTTGCGCCGGCATGTCGCGACGCGATGAACGCACTGCCATCGGCGCTACTGCCGGTGCTGTAGTCGGTGCCGTGCTGACCGGTGGCAGTCCGGTTGGCACAGTCGGCGGCGCTGCCGTCGGCGGTGTGATTGGCAATCAGATTCGTTCGAAATAGCGCGATGATGTCTGACACCCGTCAGGCAGAAAACATCTTTTGAAACAGGAAAACATGATGCTCTATACGATCGCAGTCGTATTAATCGTTCTCTGGTTGCTCGGTCTCGTGACGTCGTATACCATCGGCGGTTTCATACATATTTTGCTCGTCATTGCCGTGATCATGGTATTACTGCGCTTGATAAGTGGCACCTCCCTGTAGACTTCGGATCGCGCGGATTGAAGCGCAGTATGATTGGTACCGGCCAATTTCACTGCGCTTTCATCCGTGCCTTTCTTTGCGGTAGATCTTGTGCGTCGTTCCCCGGTTGCCAGTCTTCATAACATCCTATACCATCGGTGGCTTCATACATATTTGCTCGTCATCGCCGTGCTACCGGTATTGTCGCGTTTGAGACGCGCTGCCTCCGGGTAGAATTGGGACAGCGGCATAGAAAGTCAGCTCGATGAAAATCGCCGTCATTTCCGATATCCATGGCAATCTGGCCGCGCTCGATGCGGTACTGGCTGACATCGACCGCCAACAAGTCGATCTGACCGTTAATCTCGGTGACATCCTTTCTGGCGCATTGCAACCGTGTGCAACTGCCGATCGTCTGATGGCACGTAATTTCCCTACCATCCGCGGTAATCATGAGCGCCAAATTCTCGAGGGCGAGACCACCCGACTCGGTGCTTCCGACCTGTATGCTCGGGCGACACTGCGCGCCGACCAATTGGCCTGGCTGGCATCCTTACCTCTCACCTTGCAATTTGATCGTGTGCTCATGGTGCACGGCACACCGAGCAGCGATCTGACTTATTTTCTGGAAACCGTCACCAGCAGCGGCTGTCGTGCCGCCACCCAAGAAGAAATTTTGGCCCGTGCCGGTGTCGATGATGTCAGCCTGATATTGTGCGGCCATACGCATGTGCCGCGGGTCGTGCGCCTCGATGATGGCCGCTTGATCGTCAATCCCGGCAGCGTCGGCTTGCCAGCCTACCGCGATATCCGGCCTTATCCACATCGTATTGAAAATGGCGCACCCCATGCGCGTTATGCAGTGGTCGACGATGGCAGTGGTACTTGGCAAGCCGAACTGCTGGCCGTTAGCTACGACTGGGAGGCCGCTGCCGCCTTGGCTCTGGCACATGGACGAGCTGACTGGGTCGCGCCCTTGACCCGTGGATTTTGCGAACCCTGCAATGCGCCACAACAGCCAGCCCCGTAGAACTGTTTTTTTACATCGCTAACTATGAACGCCTATACCGAAACTCTGCGACAGACTGTAATCCAAAGCTTAGCCTATATGTATCAGCAACAACAGGAGCAGCAAATGGCACACAGCGCCGCGCAATCTGTGCTTTACGCGGCGCAGGATGCCTCCGGAAGTGCGCGTGACAAGCTCGCTGCCACGGCAGCAGAACTGTGCAATTGGCAGCCTCTTCATGAGCATGTAGAGAGCATGGCCAATCAGTTGGCGCAGTCACAGAGTGGCGTAAGCATGGCCGCGTCGCTGATCGCCGCCGCCGTACCGGATGCGGCTGCCGTTGCTGCAGATGTTCAGGCATCATCAGAAGCGATCACGTTGCTGGCCTCAGATTTGGGTACCATCCTCAGTATCGCTACGGCGTCGCTATCTGAAACTGCGGTCTACACGCACAGCGCGCAGGCCAATAGCCTCATGAATGAGGTCGCAAACCAAGCGCATACGCTGAGCAATCAGGCGATGCATGCTGCTGCCAGTACGGCAGAAATCGTGGCAGCGGCATGCTTGGTGATGACCGTGTCTGCCAAGTCGACCATCGACACGATACTCGATGCCACACAAGCTGCATTGAACGAATTGAACATCGCATATGCATCGGACCAGCAAGCAGTCCATGATGCGACCGCGCCGGAGCGCCAAGCGCAAGCGAATCTTAAGCAAGCCGATGGCAGCCTGAGTGCCATTGAACTCACATACCGAAATGCGCGTCGACAATTGGATCGCGGCGTGCATGTCGAGCTGATTTCAGAGCGTAAAATTACCATCGAATTCTCCTCTTGGCTTAGTCCTGGTTCTGCTTTTACCACAACAGCTATATCGAAGATCGTCATTCCTGACGCCGATCCACATGATTATTTAATTCTGCTGCCACAAGAGGAGTCCGTTAATTTTACGCTTACTCAAGCGACGCAATTGCTTTTGCAATCCAGCGATGCCGGCAGCACTGAAAGCGGATTGTTAAAGCTGATTTCGAGCGAGCATGCCGGAATACGGAAGGCTACTGTGCTGCTAACGGTGGATGCTTTAGCTCGTCCCATCATTCCCGGTCAGCCTTACGTAGCCTTGGTGCTGACCAGTTTGGCGCTCGCATATCAACAATACCTCAATCAATTTTTACCCTTGCTGTCGGCACCGAGTCGGCCATTTATACCGGCGTGCCCTTCACTCAGTGTCGAGATCGCCAATCAAGTAAAACAAGCGACTTTCCAAGTAGCACAAAACCAAGCAATACTGAGCGTACTGAATGCGAAGTTGCAGCAAGCGCAAGAGTTGTTGAATGAGGCGGACCAGCAGCAGTCGAAACACTTGAAACTCAGGGACAGTGTCAAAGGCGCGATCACACCCTTACAACAAGTGGCGACGACGCTGGCGTTAGTGACACAACAAACCAAGCAAGCCAATACAGAAATCAGCAAGCTCGCGGCCGACTTGTCGGACCTGGTGAAGAAACTGATTTTCTCGATCGCATTCACCGACAAGCTGGCACAAACCGTTAATCAACAGAAGCAAATGAATCCCTTGCTTCCCGATATCTTGCTTGCTCGGTTCGCCAAAGCCAGCACCGATGCCGCTCCAGCCATCGCACTGACGTTAATCGCACTGCAAACGACTTATGCAGCGCAAGTAAATTTGCAGCAAGCGCACAGCTTCAGCGAGCTGGAAAACGGACACGTAACACAGCTCGTCAGCCGAGCGCAAAACAGTCGCGGTATTGTCGCCTTGTCGCAGCAAGCTTATGCCCACGCCTCTCACCAGTATCAACTGGCTCTCAATGATGTCACTATCGTGACAACACAGCTGACGGCAGCGCAGACCGCGTTCGATTCTTCCATGGTGGAATTGAGTTCCTATTCGGCTGCTTTATTGGCAATTGAGGCGATAAGCCAGACCGGATGAGTATTTTAACGGCTATTTATTCAGCATCACTACCTGAACCGGCAGATACGTTGTTCCCGCGCGCTTTCGGCGGATCATCAAAAATCTGACTAGGGTTGGAAATCCCGGCCTTCAGAGGTTGTCGCAAAAAGGGTTTTCAGTTGGTATCATTACCCTAACTGGTGGCCACGTCATTCCCGCGCGCTTTTGGCGGGAACCCAGCGGCGTTCGCGGTTAACTGAAAATGCCAGATATGATCGTGTTTTCAGCGCTGAAAACGACACTGGGTTCCCGCCAAAAGCATGCGGGAATGACGAGGTATGCGGTGTTTCAGATATAAAAAGCGTCCATCAGGCTTTTGCGACAGCCTCTGAGGGCCGGGATTTCCAAACCTAGTCAGATTTTTGATGATACAGGGCGAAACAGATTGGTTCGCGCAGAGACGCAAGGAGAGGCAAACACCCCACAAACAAAAGCCCCGCAGAGACTTTCAGGGTCTGTGCGGGGCGTTCTGAAACTATTCTTGGCGGAGAAACGGGGATTCGCCCATACCGGGTAGGCTATGAACCTGTGCGCCAATCCTTGGGAAAGTCGCATGAATAAAGGACTTGCATCTTCTTCCATGCGCTATTGAATCAACATTTGAAGGCTTGTAAGTGCTTGATTTGATTGGCTTGACGATCGCTTATTAGCGCAAGTTTTTTTAATAATTGTGTGCTTAGTCATTGTTTGTAAAGAGCTGTTATTGGTGCTATTATTGGTGCTATTATTGGTGCTTTAAATGACTCGATTGGTAGTGTATGACACATCTTATACTAGCCGAAACATCAGCAAGTGTTTCAGAACTCAAGAAAAACCCCATGGGCACGGTTGCTGCCGGTGATGGTTTTCCGGTGGCTATTCTTAATCGGAATGAACCAGCTTTTTATTGCGTGCCGGCGAAAGCCTATGAAGCATTAATGGACAAGCTTGAAGACTTGGAGCTAAACGCCATTGCTGATGCTCGTGAGGGTCAATCTATCGTTAAAGTCACGCTCGATGACCTTTGAACTTGGTTTTCTAGAGGATGCACTAAAAGAGTGGCGCAAACTCGATAGCAGCACACGAGAGCAGTTTAAAGCAAAGTTAACCGAACGCCTGGCAAATCCTCGTATGCCGTCCGCTAAACTAAGCGGTCACAAAGATCGATATAAAATTAAATTGCGGAGTGTTGGCTATAGGCTTGTTTATGAAGTACGTGATAGTGAACTCATTGTGATTGTGGTCGCGGTCGGCAAACGAGAGCGAAATGCGGTCTATCAGGCTGCTGCAAGACGATAGTTGAAGACAGAGCATTGCAATTTACTGATGCAGGATCTCGTCAATGTTGTTGAAGGCGCAATCGGTTCGAATAGCGCAAAAAATAAGGCTCTCACGTGGAGAGCCTTATAAATACTGGCGGAGAAACGGGGATTCGCCCACACCGGCGCGGGCCGCTGGCGCGCTGGTAAGCGCGCCCCTTCGAATCCCCGGCGGGAGCCAAACTCTTGGCTCCCTTTTCTCCGAACAAAAAAATACCCGCTAAAGCGGGTATTTTTATATTCTTGGCGGAGAAACGGGGATTCGCCCACACTGGCGCGGGCCGCTGGCGCGCTGGTAAGCGCGCCCCTTCGAATCCCCGGCGGGAGCCAAACTCTTGGCTCCCTTTTCTCCGAACAAAAAAATACCCGCTAAAGCGGGTATTTTTATATTCTTGGCGGAGAAACGGGGATTCGAACCCCGGGTAGGCTATGAACCTACGCACGCTTTCCAGGCGTGTGACTTAAACCACTCATCCATCTCTCCTTTTTCATAACCGCATTACTGCAACGGCGACGAAGCTCGCTATTCTAGCAAATTATTCGCGCTGAGGGAAGTGTTTGCGTTGCTGCCAGTGAAATCATGCGCCCAACCATGGTAAGTCGTGCGCGCACCAGCCACCGATGGTTTTTCTATGGCCGGCAGCATCTTTGTCACCCTCAAAGCCCTGCAGAATATCAAAACAAGCGCTGTAACCATGTTCGTGAGCTAATTTCGCCGCATGGCGCGAACGAACGCCGGAGCGGCATAGGAATAACAGCACGGTGTCGCGTTGCGCGCTAATTGCTTGTAATTGCTGCATGAAATCAGGATTTGGCATACCGCCTGGATATAAGGACCACTGCACCGAAAAATGCTGCGTCGGCTCGATGTCTACCCGTCCTACCCAATCACGTTCGGCGGCGGTACGTACGTCAATCAGCAAGATGCGCGGATCTTCGCGCAAAACGCTCCAAGCGTCGGCTGGAGTGAGGGCGCCGGCATAGGGCAGGGCTTGTTGCAAGCCCTCGGTGCGGGCTAATTGTATTCGTAAGGCTTCAGACATGGGATCTTCCTTTCAAAGCAAAAAATAGAACAAGACTGAAAAATTATGCCTGAAACGGCGCAGTGTTAGATTGAGCGGGCAGTTCCGGTGCTGGTCGACCAAATAAATACCCCTGAAAAGCATGGCAATCCTGACTTTGCAAGAATGCGCGTTGTGCTTCGGTTTCGACCCCCTCGGCAATCACCGCCAAGCCCAGGCTCTTGCCCAAGCCGATGATAGTACGCGTAATGGCTGCATCATTCGGGTCAAGCAAGATATCGCGCACGAAAGACTGGTCTATCTTCAATTGATCGAGCGGCAAACGTTTCAGATAACTGAGTGAAGAATAGCCGGTACCAAAATCGTCGAGCGAAAAACACACTCCGTGCGATTTCAACTGATTCATCTTCTGTATCGTCTCTTCTATATTTTCTACCAATAAACTTTCTGTCAATTCGAGTTTCAGCTTGCAAGCGGAGATCGCAGTCTGCTGTATCGTCGTCAGCACGATCGCGACAAAATCGGCTTGCCGGAACTGGCGCGCGCTGACATTGACCGCCATCGTCAGCTCAGCGGTGGCCGGATCATTCTCCCACAGCCGCAATTTTTTACATGCCGCCTGCAACACCCAAGTACCAAGCGGGATGATCAAGCCCGATTCTTCCGCTAAGGGAATGAAATCGGCCGGTGCAATCATGCCCTTGTGCGGATGCTGCCAGCGTACCAGTGCTTCAGCACCGATGGTATGGCCGGCGCTATTAACTTGCGGTTGATAATACAAAATAAATTGGTTCTCACTCAAACCGCAACGCATATCCGCTTCCATGGTCGCGCGCGCCGTCACCATGCTGAGCATGTGCGGATCGAAGAAGCGCACATGACTGCCATCTTCGGCTTTGGCTTGATACATCGCCACTTCTACTTGCTTGAGTAATTCCTCAGCCGAGCTACTGTCGCCGTTGAATAATTGTATTCCTATGCTGGCGCTGGTGTGATAGTCATGCCCATCAATCCAGTAGGGCAGTTTTAATTGTTCGAGTATATTGGTGGCGTTGGTTTTGGCCATGATTGCGGTCGGCCCGATTTGATCGCTGAGGTTTTCCAGAATCAAGGCGAACTCATCGCCACCGATGCGCGCCAGCGTATCACCCTTGCTGATGTTTTGCGCCAGTCGTAGAGCAACCTGCTGCAGCAGTAGGTCGCCGGTAGCATGACCGTGAATATCGTTTATCGTCTTGAAATTATCGAGATCGAGAAACAAGACCGCGCCATGTCGCAGATTGCGTGAATTGCTGGCCAAACCATGCTGTAAACGATCGAGCAATAGGCGTCGATTGGCCAGGCCAGTTAATGGATCATGATAGGCCAGATGTTCAAGCTTGGCTTCGGTCGCTTTGCGCTGGGTAATATCTTGCATCGCCGCGACGTAATGAATCGGCTTGCCATCCTTGGCTTTGACTGCCGTAATCGTCAGCCACTCCGGATAAATTTCACCGTTTTTACGGCGGTTCCAGATTTCTCCCTGCCAGTAACCGTATTCGTCCAGCTGTGTCGACATGTCTTGGTAGTAACTGCTGCCATGCATTCCCGACTTCAATAAGCGCGTGCTCTGGCCCAGCGCTTCCTCGCGTGAGTAACCGGTCATGCGCGAAAACGCCTGGTTGACGCGTAAGATAGTACGATGTTCGTCGGTAATCACCATACCCTCTTGGCCTTCGAAGGCAATGGCGGCAATTTGCAAATCGGCTTCGATACGCTTACGTTCTGTCATATCTTGCAATACACCGATGCGCCGCACGATGAGACCATCACGACCCCTGTCCAGCTCTACTTGCGACAAGACCCAGCGAATTTCACCATCAATCAGCAGTCTGTATTCCACCTCATAGCGTTCGCCCGCCAAACTTTCTTGCCACAGCTGCAGGATGCGTTCGCGGTCCAGTGGGTGAATTTGATCGATCACCAAATCGCGGTTTATCCGTGTGCCGGCGGTGATACCCCAGATGCGACGGGCTTCGTCCGAACATTCCATGTCCAAACTGCCGGCGTAATTGATCCAGCTACCGGTACGCGAAATCATTTGCGCCCGGCACAGATCGGATTCGCGCAGCGCCAGCTCGGCGGTGCGGTCGGTAATCGTTTTTTCCATGCGGCGCTGCTGTATGCGCGCCTCTAACACCAGTCTTACCAAGGCCGCCAGCAGCAAGGCGAACAACAGTGCCGCGCCGATTTGCCCAGCCTGTACCCATCCCTCAGCCTTGCTGCCGGCACTCATCACATCCAAGGTCCAGATACTGTTCGGCAGGTTCAAGGTTTGCCGCGCAATATACTGTGCTTGGTAGGCTTTGCTTTGATCGATTATCTGAGGCAGGCCGGTGCCGGGATTATTGCGCCACAATTGATATTCATGACCACGCGCAGCGAGCGCAGCCAGTCCGGTTTTTTTCAACAATTCAGGCACTGAAATCACCACCGTTACCAGGCCCCAGAATTTTCTCTCGCCATGTTCGAGGTTCAAAAACACTGGTAAGCGTCCGACCACACCGACATCGCCGCGTGACAGCGTGAACGGGCCGGCCAGGCTCAATTGACCGGTATTTTTTGCCAGTTGGGCTTCTGCTCCACGTAGCGGATCGGTCAACAGGTTAATGCCCAAGCCGATCGTGCGCCAAGCGCTCGGTACGACTTCGCGCGTAATGCCATCGGGTGCCAGATAAAATGCCAAAATATCGGGTTGATAAACCAAGATCCGGCTGGCGAAGCTCTCGAAATTCGTCACCATACCATGTTGTTCATGCACCAGCGCCGCGACCGCATAGGTGGCCGACAGGGCTTGCATGATCTTATGTTCCAGTGCGCGCGCCTGCAGGGTGGCCAATTCATTGGTGCTTGCCAGCGCTTCGTTCTGTCGTGCTTGGTTTAATTGCTCGATCAGGTGCAGACCAACTGCCGATGCGCCGCAAAAAACCAGTGCGGCGCAAAACAGCGGGTTGGTGACAAACTGACGAAAGAATCGCGGCATGATAAGAGTAGGGAAAGCGAAATGATGAAAGTCACACGAACTTAATCCACGTTTTTTATGGTTCTATTTGCAATAAAACCGCATGGCAGTGTATCTTTGAGGGCAATGCAGAACAGTGTCTCAACGATAGCTAACAGCTAAATGCGAGTCAATCTCATTATTACCCTATTCAGACAGTAGCTGATGTGGATCAATGAACACATAAAAATTAATTTTAATATAATTATGTATCTTTGGGGAAACTTAGATGTCCAATTCGAGGATGGGCTATCGATTTATTGGTGCGCACCAAAAAAAGGAGTTTTTCCAGATAAAATTTGTTTTCGCACCAAATAAATGCGCAAAGAGCAAAGTTGCACTATCTTGGTGCTCTGCTGTGGTGCTTGCCAATATGCAGTGGTGCAATCATCCTTGCATGAAACAGTATGCAAAACAAGGATTTAGCAAAAACTGTATTTGTTTATGCGCAGACCGGAAGGTGGCATAGTTTCTGCTATCATCCTTAATTGAGTTCAGCCCTCAGATCCATGCCGGTGCTGCAGCGCAGGTTTTCTCCTGCGCGCTTGCGGTACCGTGATGCCAGAGGCCGGGCTCGGCTTTTTTTCCTATCAGGTGCGTAGTTTATTGCGCCTACCTTGGTATGACTTATTTCCGAATTTATTTTTAGCGCTACTTGAGGAGTTTCACATGGCAATGACAGCCGCAGAAGTCTTGAAAATGGCGAAAGACAACGAAGTAAAATTCGTTGATTTTCGCTTTGCTGATACACGAGGCAAAGAACAGCACGTAACTGTTCCAGTTTCTCAGTTCGATATGGATAAATTCGAATCCGGTCACGCATTCGACGGTTCCTCCATCGCTGGCTGGAAAGGCATTGAAGCTTCCGATATGTTGTTGATGCCGGATCCGAATACCGCCAACATCGATCCATTCATGGAAGAAACCACATTGTTCATGCAATGTGACGTGATCGAGCCATCCGATGGCAAAGGTTACGACCGTGATCCACGTTCCATCGCCAAACGCGCTGAAGCGTATTTGAAATCCTCCGGTATCGGTGACACTGCTTACTTCGGTCCAGAACCAGAATTCTTCATTTTCGACGGCGTCCGTTGGAAAGTCGATATGTCTGGCTGTTTCGTCAAGATTGATTCCAATGAAGCATCGTGGAGCAGTGGCGAAAAAATCGAAGGCGGCAACACCGGTCATCGTCCGGTGGTCAAAGGCGGTTACTTCCCAGTTCCACCAGTCGACAGCTTCCAAGACATGCGTTCGGAAATGTGCCTGATCCTCGAATCGCTCGGCATCCCTGTCGAAGTGCATCACCATGAAGTCGCTGGTGCCGGTCAAAATGAAATCGGTACTAAATTTTCGACCCTGGTAGAACGCGCCGACTGGACACAAAATCTGAAATATGTAGTCTGGAATGTCGCTCACACCTATGGTAAAACAGCGACGTTCATGCCTAAGCCTATCGTTGGCGACAACGGTTCGGGTATGCATGTGCATCAATCGATCTGGAAAGACGGTAAAAATCTGTTCGCTGGCGACGGCTATGCCGGTCTGTCCGACTTCGCACTGTATTACATCGGCGGCATCATCAAGCATGCCAAAGCACTCAATGCGATCACCAATCCAGGTACCAACTCGTACAAACGTTTGGTTCCAGGCTATGAAGCACCGGTTAAATTGGCTTACTCGGCACGTAACCGTTCGGCTTCCATCCGTATTCCTTACGTTGCCAACCCTAAAGGTCGTCGCGTCGAAGCGCGCTTCCCAGATCCACTGGCTAACCCATACCTGTGCTTCTCCGCACTGATGATGGCGGGTCTTGACGGTGTTCAAAACAAGATCCATCCAGGCGAAGCTGCCACGAAAGATCTTTACCATTTGCCACCAGAAGAAGACGCCTTGATCCCGACCGTGTGTTCTTCCCTCGAAGAAGCGCTCGAATCGCTCAACAATGACCGCGAATTCTTGACGCGTGGTGGTGTTTTCAGCGACAGCATGATCGATGCTTACATCGAATTGAAAATGCAAGACGTACAACGCATGCGCATGACAACCCATCCGGTTGAATTCGACATGTACTACTCTCTGTAAGAGTAGGAAATTAAAAAAAGCGGGGGCAACCCCGCTTTTTTTACGTCTACACACCCCGGCAATTGTTACCGCTGGTAAGCTTGAATTGTGTGCGGACGCCGCTTGACATACACTAGCAGTCTGTTTCTGACTATTGATTGAATATGAAGCGATTATTGACCGGCATTATTGTTTTGCTCACCATGGAAGGCATCGCACATGCGCAGACCGAAGTGTTTCTGTGCGTAGACGATACGGGTAAGAAAGAATATAAAAACACCGGTACCACTAAAGGCTGTCGTCGTATCGATCTGCCTGGCATTACCGTCGTGCCGGCACCGCCGCCAATTAAAAAGAGTCAGGCCAAATCGGCTTCCAGCCCGGCTGACTTCCCTAAAGTGGATGAAGGCACGCAAAAAGCCCGCGACTCAGACCGTAAACAGATACTGCAAGACGAGCTTAAAGCTGAACAGCTCAAGCTGACAGGGCTCAAAAAAGACTACAACAATGGCGAACCCGAGCGTCTCGGCAGTGAACGTAACTTCGCCAAATACCAAGAACGCACCATTATGATGAAAGATAATGTCAGTCGCACCGAAAAGAACGTCGAAGCGCTGCAGCGTGAATTGAATAATTTAAAATAGTACTGAGGTAGTAAGGAAATACCAGTCCCGCGCGCATAGCCATGCGCTGTTAGTGGGCATGATGTTTGCGTAAGGTCGCTGTATGCGGCCTTTTTTCATAGGCGGTTCCTTTTTTTTTGTGATGACATTGAAAAATCTTGATTCCTCCTTCAGTGGTCTCGACCTGCTGACCTCCGCCGTCCTCGTGCTCAATGCCGAAGGCGGAATAGTCTTTGCCAACGCCGCTGCCGAAAGCTTGCTCGACAGCTCGCTCAAAGCCCTGAGCCAACAAAAATTGACTGACTTATTCCCCAATTGTGAAGAGTTCTTGCAAGTGTTTCAGCAAGCTCGTGAACACCAATTTGCCGATAAACGCCAAGATCTGACGCTCGAGCGTCCCGGTCGCGATGCCTTACACGTGCACAGCATCGTCACCGCGCTCGACAGCGAAGAAGTGCCAGTACTCATAGAGTTACGCGAAAATGTACAGCAATTGAAGCTTGATCGTGAAGAACGCATGCTCGATCAAAGCAAGGCCAATAAAGAATTGATCCGTAATCTCGCGCATGAAATCAAAAACCCACTCGGTGGCATACGCGGTGCGGCGCAATTGTTGGAAATGGAATTGCCTGAGCGGCAGCTCAAAGAGTTACGCGAATATACCCAAGTCATCATCAAAGAAGCCGATCGCCTGCAAACCTTGGTCGACCGTTTGTTGGCACCGCACCGGCGCCCGCACATCGTTGGTGATGTCAATATCCATGAAGTATGCGAGCGGGTGCGCAGCTTGATCGTGGCAGAATTCCCGCAGGGCCTGAGAATCGAACGCGATTACGACTTATCGATTCCGGAATTTCGCGGCGATAAAGAGCAATTGATCCAATCCGTACTCAATATCGCCCACAATGCGGCGCAAGCCTTGGCTGAGCGTATCCGCGACGGCGACGCCACGCTCACCTTCAAGACGCGCGTGCTGCGCCAGATCACGCTGGCCAAGGTGCGTTACAGGCTGGCATTAGACTTGCATATCATTGATAACGGACCTGGAATTCCGCCTGAGATTCGCAACCGCATTTTTTATCCTTTAGTTTCGGGGCGCGATGGTGGCAGTGGACTGGGCCTCACTTTGGCGCAGACCTTTGTTGACCAGCATATGGGTGTGATCGAATGCGAAAGCCGGCCCGGCTTGACCGATTTCAGAATCCTGATCCCGCTGCCTTAAAAGAAGCGTGGGAAAGTGGAGGGTGCCACAAGCGCCGTCATTGAATGAATGATGTAAAAACAGAAGATAAGACACTATGAAACCAATCTGGATAGTCGACGACGATGATTCAATACGCTGGGTAATTGAAAAAGCCTTGGCGCGTGAAAACCTCGTCACCAAAAGCTTTACCAATGCACGCGACGCCATGAATGCCTTGCAAACCGATACGCCGCAAGTCTTGGTTTCCGATATACGCATGCATGGTGCTTCCGGTTTGGAATTGCTACAGACCGTCAAAGCCAAGCATCCTGGCCTGCCGGTCATCATCATGACCGCATTTTCCGATCTCGATTCGGCAGTTGCTGCATTTCAGGGCGGTGCCTTCGAATACTTGGCCAAACCCTTTGATCTCGATAAAGCGGTCGAACTGATACGGCGTGCGCTCGATGAAAGCTTGCGCGAATCGAGTGTCGAGCAAACCATTTCCGAAACCCCCGAAATACTCGGTCAGGCCCCGGCGATGCAGGATGTGTTTCGCGCCATCGGCCGCTTGTCGCAATCGAATGTCACCGTACTCATCACCGGCGAATCCGGCAGTGGTAAAGAATTGGTTGCCCGTGCCCTGCATAAGCACAGTCCGCGCACGGCACAACCGTTCATCGCGCTGAATACCGCGGCGATTCCGAAAGACTTGCTCGAATCCGAACTGTTCGGTCACGAGCGTGGTGCCTTTACCGGTGCCCAGACCACCCGACGTGGCCGCTTTGAGCAAGCCGAAGGCGGTACTCTGTTTCTCGATGAAATCGGCGATATGCCGTTTGACTTACAAACCCGCTTACTGCGCGTGCTGTCGGACGGACACTTCTACCGCGTCGGCGGTCACCAGCCGATGAAAGCCAATGTCCGTGTCATCGCGGCCACCCACCAAAACCTCGAATCGCGTGTGCGCGAAGGCTTGTTCCGCGAAGATTTGTATCACCGTCTCAATGTCATTCGCCTGCGTTTGCCCAGCTTGCGTGAGCGGCGCGAAGATATTCCTTTACTGGCGAAATTTTTCCTGGCGCAAAGTGCCAAGCAACTCGGTGTCGATGCCAAGCGCCTGTCGGAATCGGCCCTGCAGTTTTTGGCCGGGCTGGATTTTCCCGGCAATGTCAGGCAGCTCGAAAACCTGTGTAACTGGATTACCGTCATGGCACCCGGTCAAACCGTCGAAATTCTCGATTTACCGCCCGACTTGCTGCCGGTGGCCGTGTCCGGCAACGCTTACGCCGAAATCAGAAGCAGCGTTGGCGCGCCTGAGCAGGTGCTGGCACCAGCCCAAGCCGTGCAAAGCAAGCTGCCAGCTGCCGCTAACTGGCTCGCGCTCTTAGAAGAAACCGCCAGTGCCATGTTGGTTGATGGACAAGCCGATGTCATTGTCCAACTGGAGCGCAGTTTCGAAGCTGTCGTGATCAAGGCGGCGCTGAAATTCACGCATGGCCGTAAAAATGATGCGGCGATCCGTCTGGGAATCGGGCGCAATACCATCACGAGAAAAATTCAAGAGCTGGGTATAGACGGCGTCAAAGACGATTGAACGTATCATCAAAAATCTGACTAGGGCTTGAAACCCCGGCCTTCAGAGGCTGTCGCAAAAGGGTATTGAGTCGGTATCATTACCCCAACTGGTGGCCACGTCATTCCTGCGCGCTTTTGGCAGGAACCCAGCGGCGTTCGTGCTTAACTGAAAATGCCAGAAATGATGATGTTTTCAGTGTTAAAAACGACACTGGGTTCCCGCCAAAAGCATGCGGGAAAGACGCGGTATGCGGTGTTTTAGGTGTAAATAGCGTCTGCCAGGCTTTTGCGACGATCCATTTAGTTGTTGAACCAGCCAACTGTGCGGAGCTTGCGCTCCGCACAGTTGCGTATAAATCAAATTTTAACGATTTTTTGCAGAAAAAAGCTGGCGCGTAGTCGTAACAGAGTATCATCATTAACAGCAGGTATGCCTGTGATTCCGGAGCAGCTTGGCGCCGGATGTGCTTCTATCATATCCATTTTTGCTGTCCCCTTCCTATCGGAGATGCTTCCCATGAAGATAGATACTTTGTTTCAGCAGCAAAATGCTTTGCCATCGATACCCAAAGTGGTTCAAGAAGTCATTGATAGCTTTAATAATGACAGCGTCTCGATTGACGAAGTCGCACGTAAGCTCTCGGCCGATTTAGTCTTGAGCGCCAAACTGCTGCGACTGGCAAACTCCTCCTATTATCACGCTTCACGCAGTATCGGCACGGTCGATGATGCGGTGCTCATGCTCGGTTTTATGACCGTACGCACGCTGGTCATCAGCAGCGGTTTAACTGGTGGTTTTAAATCCATGCCCGGGGTCGATTTGAAACGGTTCTGGCGTTACAGCTTATACACTGCGGTCGTCTCCAAATGGCTGGCCAAACAAGTGCGCGGCAATTCAGATTTTGCCTTTACCGTTGGTCTGATGCATGCGATTGGCCAACTCGTCATGCATGCCGGAATGCCGGAGCAGATGCTGCAGATAGATAAAATCGCCGGGCCGCTCGATGCCCGCCGCAGTGATGTGGAAAAAACTTCCTTCGGATACGATTTCTACGATGTCGGTGCCGAGCTGGCCAAGCGCTGGCGTTTTCCGGAAGCGTTTTCGGTTGCCATCGAAGCCTGCGCCGAACCTTTGCAGCATGCCAGTCTGGATATTCCCGCTGCCATCGTCCATTTGGCAGCTTGGCGTGCCCGTGCCGAAGAAAGTGCTTACACCCCGGAAGAATGCGCCGCAACCTTTCCGACCGAAGTCGCGCAAAAAATAGGTATCAAACCTGAATTGATGCTGGAACAGATGCCTCCCTTGAGTGAACTCAGCGCCGGTTTGGAAGACTTGCTTAACTGAGACTGCCGGCGCAAAAAAAGCCGCGATCTGCATCGCGGCTTTTTTTAAACCTGCTGCGCCAACGACGGCGCAGTCTTACGCGCGCGCCAGATCGAGCGCCACCGCTTCGGCCACCCGAATGCCATCCACGCCGGCTGACAAAATCCCACCGGCATACCCGGCGCCTTCGCCGGCAGGGTAGAGGCCTTTGGTATTGAGGCTTTGCAGGTCATCGTCCTTGCGTTTGATACGTATCGGTGAAGACGTGCGCGTTTCCACGCCAGTCAACATCCCATCGTTCATCGAAAAGCCTTTGATTTTTCTATCGAAAGCCACGATGGCTTCGCGAATCGCGGCAATCGCAAAATCGGGCAAGGCCGCCGCCAAGTCGACCAGCGTCACGCCCGGCTGATACGAAGGAGTCACCGCGCCGAGCTCGGTCGATGTGCGCCCTTTGAGGAAGTCGCCAATCAACTGTCCCGGCGCATTGTAATTTTCACCGCCCATCGCATACGCGCGTTCTTCCAGCGCACGTTGAAACGCGATACCAGCCAGCGGATGGCCAGGATAATCCTCGGGCGTGATACCGACCACAATCGCACTGTTTGCATTGCGCTCATTGCGCGAATACTGACTCATGCCATTCGTGACCAGGCGACCGGGCTCCGAGGCTGCCGCCACCACCGTACCGCCCGGGCACATACAAAAACTGTAAACCGAACGACCATTGCTGGCATGATGTACCAGCTTATAGTCTGCCGCACCAAGTAAAGCATTGCCGGCATTGGGGCCGAAACGCGCCTGATCAATCACCGATTGCGGGTGCTCGATGCGAAAGCCCACCGAAAATGGCTTCGCTTCTATATACACGCCACGCGCATGCAGCATTTCGAAGGTATCGCGTGCACTGTGGCCGATCGCCAGCACGACATGGCGGCTGGCGATGTACTCGCCCTCATTGACATGCAAACCGTGTACCTGTCCATGGCGAATATCGATGTCATTTACTTTTTGTTCAAAGCGAATTTCACCACCCAAGGCTTCGATCTGATGGCGCATCTGTTCGATCATTTTAACCAGACGGAAAGTGCCGATATGTGGTTTATTGACATACAGAATTTCTTCCGGCGCGCCAGCCTTCACAAACTCAGTCAATACCTTGCGGCCGTAATGCTTGGGATCTTTAATTTGGCTGTATAACTTACCGTCGGAAAAAGTGCCGGCACCACCTTCACCGAATTGCACATTCGATTCCGGCTTGAGGGCGCGATTACGCCACAGGCCCCAGGTATCCTTAGTCCGCTCCCGTACATTCTTACCGCGCTCAAGCACGATAGGGCAATAGCCCATTTCTGCCAGCAGCAGGGCAGCGAACAGACCGCAAGGTCCGAAGCCGACCACCACCGGACGTTCGAAGGCGCGGCTATCGGCGTGGGCGACAAAGTGATAGCTGGTATCGGGCGTCACCGTCAGATTGGCTCTGTCTTTGAAGCGGGTCAGGAATTTTTCATCATCGGTCGTACTTAAATCGACGGTATAAATCATCACGATTGCGGTTTTCTTGCGCGCATCATAGCTGCGGCGAAAAACAGAAAAGCTCACCAGCTCCTGTGCGTCCATCGACAACTGTGAAAGGATGGCGTCTTGAATCGCCGACTCAGAGTGATTAAGTGGTAACTGTAAATCAGTAATGCGTAACATATATATAGGTCTATCCGAAAAGCCGCTGCTTGCTGCGTAAATAGCGTATTTTACCCGTTAAGCACGCACTCCCACGATAGGCCGAGGATAAATTATTTACATCACCCCCTTGCGCTGCCCGCCTGCGCTTGCTATAGTCCGACTCCCGCTGACGAGTGCAGCGAGATAGCAACAAGGCAAGCGTCTTACCCCGG
>NZ_JASJVS010000030.1:0-50259 GCF_035019605.1 Undibacterium sp. 5I2
TTCAGATAAAAAAACAGCGCTGAAAAATTCAGCGCTGTTTTTTTAAACTTTTTCGTGAGAAATTATTTGCTCATTGCCGGTACTGCTGCCGGTGTTGCTGAATTTGCAGGCGCAGTAGTTTCTGCTGCTTTTTTCGCTTTCTTGTGATGCGTTTTTTTCGCTGTCGGCGCTGGTGTTTCCACACTCGCTGCCGGTGTCGCTGCAGCGCTGACTACCGCTGGCTTGGCAACGACTTTTTCAGCGGCTGGTGCTTGAGCAAAAGCGCTTCCAATTGCGCAGGAAGTGACGAGCAAAGCGACGATGATTTTATTCATGATAAATCCTGTTCTGGTGGGTTGGTCTGCTGCAGTACATTGTGTGCTGCATGAGGAGATAACGCCGGCCAGAACGGTGAGGTTGACGAGTTTTTTATTTATTTTTTTAATCGGCAGCCTGGGGGGGCAATGACGAAAAAAAAGCGTGCTGGTATCGCACGCTTTGTGTACCGCATAGTTACTGGACTACGGCTACCAGCGCGATTCCCGCTCCGGCGTCGAGGAGATATGATGGATCGACAGATCGGCACCTTGGAATTCTTCTTCTTGGCTCAGGCGTATGCCCATACTCCGTTTCAGCGCGCCGTAAATGACAAAGCCACCGGTCAGCGCAATCGCCACGCCCAAGCCGGTACCGATGAGCTGTGACATAAAACTCACGCCCCCCATACCACCGCAAGCCTTGAGTCCGAAAATACCAGCGGCCAAACCACCCCAGGTGCCGCATAAGCCATGCAAGGGCCAGACCCCGAGGACATCGTCGATCTTCCATTTATTTTGAGTGCGTGCAAACATCGAGACGAAGATGGCACCGGCAATTGCACCGGTGGCGAGTGCGCCGAGCGGATGCATGAGGTCGGATCCGGCACAAACGGCCACCAAGCCGGCCAATGGCCCGTTATACACGTAACCTGGATCGTTTTTTCCCAATACCAAGGCCGCCAGCGTACCGCCGACCATGGCCATGAGAGAATTAAGCGCCACCAAGCCATTCATTTTTTCCAGCGACTGCGCGCTCATGACGTTGAAGCCAAACCAGCCTACCGTCAAGATCCATGCACCGAGCGCCAGAAAGGGTATCGACGAGGGCGGATGCGCGGCTACGGCACCGTTTTTCATATAGCGACCGCTGCGAGCGCCAAGCAGTAAGACGGCTGGCAGGGCGACCCAACCGCCAACTGCATGCACCACCACGGATCCGGCGAAATCGTGGAATTCCGCCGAGAAGCTGGCCTTCAACCAGGCTTGTATGCCAAAACGCTGATTCCAGGCGATGCCTTCATACAGTGGGTAGACGAAACCGACCAGACAGGCGGTGGCGATCAATTGGGGATAAAACTTTGCGCGTTCGGCAATGCCGCCAGAGATGATGGCAGGTACTGCGGCGGCAAAGGTGAGCAAGAAGAAAAATTTGATCAACTCGTAACCATTTTTATTTGCCAGTACCTCGGCAGAGGCGTAGAAATCAACGCCGTAAGCGACGCCATAGCCGATGAAGAAATAGGCTAGCGTTGAAATAGCGAAATCAACCAGAATTTTCACCAGCGCATTCACCTGATTTTTCGACCTGACCGTGCCGAGTTCAAGAAAAGCAAACCCGGCGTGCATCGCTAAGATCATGATTGCGCCAAGTAATACAAAGAGCGCGTCGGCGCCGTTTCTCAGTCCATCCATTTTTATCCCCAATTTAGTGCAACTATGAAATAGAACTGTTCGATTAAGCAAAAACCGTTCCATTCTGGTGCGCATTCGTAATTCCTTGATATTTATGAGGAATATGAAAAAAATATATTTTTTTCGAGGCTGGCGCGCTGAAATGATGCGTTATTACTCCGCATTTTGGTGCGATCGAATAATCTTGCCGTACAGGAAGAGCGCGAATTGAATCGGCTCTTTCAAGCAAAAATTAGCCTGCGAAGAGAAGGATGCTTGCTATGATGGCGGCTCCACTGTGAAAGGAAGACCATGAACATTGCCAACTGGTGCGTACTCAGCGCCTGCTTACTACCGATTGTCACGATTGGTTTAGCCAAGGCCGCCTCAGCGCGGCGCGGCAAGGCTGACGAACTGTATGATAATCATGATCCGCGCAGTTGGAGCAATGCGCTCAAGGGCTGGCAACAACGTGCGAATGCCGCGCAGAATAACGGCTGGGAAGCCTTGCCCTTGTTTTGTGCGGCAGTGATTTTGGCGCAGCAAGGGCATGCCGAGCAAGCGCGCGTCGATCAGTTGGCGATGCTGTTTATCGGTTTGCGCATCGTCTATATCGCGGCGTATCTGGCGAATCTGGCGACACTACGCACCCTGCTCTTTAGTGCAGGCATATCTACCTCGATCGCAATCTTGCTGCTGTCTTGAGCGCGGACCTGCCGCCGGAGAGCTATGATGAACCCCGATGAGGCACAACAGTTGTTGCTCGGCTTACTGCCCTCCCCAGCCTATCTGTTCGGGGCTATCGTGTTTGGCATCATCGGTTACGCCGCCTACCGTTTCGGTAAAACCCACGCGCACAGCAAAATCAAGTGGACTGGCGTGGCCCTGATGTTCTATCCCTACCTCAGCGGCAGCGATACCGGCTGGCTCTACGCCATCGGCAGCGCGCTGTGTGTTGCTTTATGGGTGTTCCGGCGTCAGTGATTTTTCCAACACATCAAATTCCAGATGCTCAACGAGCATGCTTTCTTTGGCATTGTGTGGAAACGGCAGGGTGCGCCCGGTACGGACATAGCCACGCCGCTGGTAGTAGGCGATCAGTTCGGGACGGATGCTGATGACAGTCATCCACACCGTTTCGGCTTGCCACAATTGACGCGCATGCTGTTCGGCCGCGTGCATGAAATATTTGCCTAAGCCTTGGCCTTGCAAACCGGGACGCACGACGAACATACCTAAGTAGGCCGAGCTACGGTCTTTTTTCAATTGCACGCACGCGATCAGCTCGCTGTCGCGTACACATAACAAAATAAGAGAATCGGCGGCGGCCACCAAATCGAGCACCTCGGGTGCCAAGATGCGTGGGCCAGCCAGTAAATCGGCTTCGGTGGTCCAGCCTTGACGGCTGCTGTCGCCGCGGTAAGCGCTGTTGACCAGCGTGGCGATGGCAGTGGCATCGGCCGCCGTAGCGGGCCGCAAGGTACAGGGAAAAGGGGCACTGGCCGTAGCGCTGAAAGTCATCATCGAGGGAACTCAAAATAGGAACGAGGGCATCATAACACGGCCCGATTTATCGATTTTTGACATTTCATTTCAGTTGTCACGTGTAAGATAAACTACCGGAACTTATAGCCGCCATCCCGACATGCATGCCATTACCTCGATACTGTTCGTTTGCACAGGCAACATTTGCCGGTCGCCAACAGCAGAAGCTATCCTACGCGCCAAGCTCGAAGTGGCCGGCTTAGGTCAGCGTTTACATATCGATTCGGCCGGCACACATCTGCAACATATCGGCGAAGCGCCCGATTCGCGCTCACAACATTTTGCCTTGCTGCGCTCTTATGATTTACAACACCTCCGAGCACGGCAAATCAAGGCCGACGATTTTGCCAGCTTCGATTTACTACTGGCAATGGACAAACACAATTTGGCATTGTTAGAAGCGGCCTGTCCGCTGCCGCATCGTCATAAAGTGGCCTTGTTCATGAACTATGCGATCACCACCGAGGCGGACGAAGTGCCCGATCCATATTATGGCGGTGCCGCAGGATTCGAACAGGTGCTCGACTACATAGAAGATGCTGCCGCAGGCTTACTGGCCACTTTACTGGCAGAGCAGTCGCTCGATTGCTGACACACGGCTGACCGTTCATCCCTCAAATTTTGCGTTTCATCCACAAATAGTGCAACTTTGGCATTTACCGCTTGTCCAAGTCGGCTAGCTGCGGAATACTGCTGGATTCGTCTATCCCTGTGCCTTTCAACCGGATTTGCCATGTTACCTAAATTACTCTTCATCGCCGCCATCGGTGCGTCCTTGGTCGGCTGTAGCAATCAAAAAGATGCTGAGGCGACAAAATCGCCCATGCCAGTTGCGGCCACGGCTGGGCAGGGGGGAAATAAGACGACGCCAGCGCTGCTGATCGCTCCCGAAGATGTGTTTATCGTCAGCAGCAATGAAATCAACTCCGGCCCGGTGATTACCGGTTCGGTACAGCCGGAACGCAAAGCCGATCTGCGTGCGGAAGTACAAGCCATCGTGCTGCAGGTGTTGAAAGAGAACGGCGACGGCGTCAAGCGCGGCGATGTGCTGGTCAGATTGGATGAAACGGCGATCCGCGATAACCTCAATTCGGCCGAAGACAATGCCCGCAGCGCCACGCTGGCGATGGATCAGGCCGACCGCTCGCTGCAAAGGCTCAAGACGCTGCGTGCCTCGGGCATGACCTCATTGCAAGCGCTCGATGATGCCGAGCTCAAAGTCGACGCGGCGCGCAGCGAAGTATCGGCCGCCCGCGCCCGCGCTACCACGGCACGCCAACAATTACAGCGCACGGTGGTGCGCGCGCCGTTTGACGGCGTGGTCAGTGAACGCAAAGTCTCGGCGGGAGACACGGCAACGCTGGGCAAGGAATTAGTGAAAGTGATCGATCCGACCAGCATGCGCTTCGTTGGCAATGTGTCGGCTGATAAGATTGCCATCGTTAAAGTTGGACAAGTGGTGAGTTTCCGTATCAATGGTTATACCGGTCAAGAATTTCATGGCAAAGTGACGCGGGTCGATCCGGCGGCCAACGATGTCACGCGTCAGGTCGAGGTACAAGTCGGTTTTATCGATGCCAACCAACCGCGTGTGGCCGGTTTGTTTGCCGAAGGCGTAATCGAAGCCAGTACGGTGAATGCCTTGACGCTGCCGGAAGCGGCCTTGGTGCGCGCCGGTGATCAGGTCTATGTCTGGCGCGTTGCCGGCACGATACTCAAACGGGTCGACGTCGTGCTCGGCAAACGCGAGCAACGCAGCGGTAATTATGAGGTGCGCAGCGGTTTGGCACCGGGGGATGTGCTGATGCGTAGTCCGAACTCGGGCTTTCACGATGCCCAGACGATTACCCGGGTAGCAGCCAATAAAGCGGCACCGGTGGCACCTGCTGTGCGAGGAAATTAATCATGTTTTTATCTGATTTCAGTATCAAGCGGCCGGTCGCGACGATTGTCATGATCATCGCGCTCATGGCCATGGGCTTACTGGCCTTGAGTAAATTACGCGTGAATCAAAATCCCGATGTGGAAGTACCGGGTTTGTCGGTCATCATTAATTTTCCTGGTGCCTCGCCCGATACGGTGGAACGCGAAATCATTAATCGTTTGGAAAAATCTTTACTCAGTGTGCAGGGCGTGACCGAGCTCAATGCCTCGGCCAATGAAGGCGTGGCGCAGTTCGATATCATGTTCAATTTTAAAAAGAATATGATCGAAGCCTCGGATGAGGTACGCAATGTGATCTCCAGCGTGCGCTACAAAATGCCGACCGAAATGCGCGAACCGGTTATCCAGCGTTGGGACCCGGCGGCCCAGCCGATTTTAAATATGGCTTTGTCGTCGAAAACTTTAAGCCATGCGGAAATTTCGCGCTTAGCCGAAGACAAGCTGGCCGACCGCTTGCGTGGCATATCAGGGGTGGCGACGGTGCGCGTGAACGGCTCGCTCAAACGTGAGTTGTCGGTATTGCTGCGGGCCGAAAAATTGCGCGAATATAATGTGTCGGTCAGCGATGTAGTGAACGCCTTGCGCAATCAAAATACCAATGCGCCGGTGGGTAAGCTGCGCGGAAACTTGGATGAAGAGAGTATCCGTCTGGTAGGCCGAATCGAGTCGCCCGATGAATTTCAAAGTGTGGTGGTCAAACGCAATGGCGAGCAAATCGTGCGCTTGGCGCAGGTGGCGACGATAGCCGATGGCTTCGCTGATCTGGACAGTTTATCTATCCGTAGCGGTAAACCCAACGTCGGCATGCAGATCACCAAGTCGCGCGATGCCAGTACGGTTTCGGTGGCCAAGGCAGTGCATAAATTGGTCAAGGAAATCAATCACGAGTTCGAGCAAACTCATCCCGGTACGCTGTTGGAAGTGACACGCGATGGCGGCGAGGAAGCGCAAAGCAGCCTCGATAATGTGATCGATTCGCTGGTGCTTGGCGCTTGTCTGACCATTTTTGTGGTGTACGCTTTTCTCAACTCATGGCGCTCTACCCTGATCACCGCGCTCAGTCTGCCGACCTCGGTGGTGGCAGCATTCATCGCGGTGTGGTTATGCGGTTTCACGCTCAACTTCATGACCTTGCTCGGCTTGTCGCTGGCGATCGGCGTGTTGATCGATGACGCGATTGTGGTGCGGGAAAATATCGTTCGGCACATGCAGCTTGGCGCGGACCGTCGTACCGCCGCGCTCGAAGGCACGGCAGAAATCGGCATGGCAGTGGCCGCCACGACGTTTTCCATCATCGCTGTGTTTATTCCGGTCGCATTTATGCCCGGCATGCCGGGCGAGTGGTTCCGTCCGTTTGCGCTGACGGTGACCTGTTCGGTGCTCGTCAGTTTGGGGATTTCGTTTACGCTCGATCCGATGTTGTCGGCGTATTGGGGCGACCCAGTCGATCACCATCTGGCACCGAAACGCGGCATCAGCAAGTTGCTGGCGCGCTTCAATGATTGGTTCGATCAGCAAGCCGACCGCTATGGCAGAGTGATCGCCTGGGCCTTGCATCATCGCCGTGCCATGGCTGCCATCGCCTTCCTGAGTTTGGTGCTGGCCTTGGGCTTGCAGGTCAAGTGGGGTGGCACCAGTTTTTTACCGGCGACCGACTCGGGTACCTTGATGATAGAAGTGCGCACGCCGGCTTCGTCGTCGCTCGAATACGCCAAGTTGAAAATGGAACGCGCAGCCGAATTAGCGCGCCAAATTCCCGAGGTGCGCGATACCAACAGTACCATCGCGCCGTCGGGTGGGCGGATTTACGTCGACATCGGTAAGCGTCATCAACGGCTGCGCAATGCCAAGGCAATCAGCGCTGATTTACGCGCCAAAATACAAACCTTGGTCGGGGCGGAATATGTGGTGCTCGATGATTTGAACAATGGCGCGCAAAAGCCGGTGCAGATAGAATTCACCGGTCCCGATTCGCGCAAGCTGCTCGAAATTACCAGCGCGTATATGGAAAAATTGCACAGTGTGCGCGGCGCGGTCGACATCGGCTTGTCGCAGCAAGATCCAAAGAAAGAATTGAAGATCGAGCTCAATCGCGGCCTCGCCAATTCCATGGGCATTTCCTCGAATGATGCGGCACAGGCTTTACGGGTAGCGTTTGCCGGCATCGAAGTCGGTGATTGGGTTGATCCTACCGGTGAAACGCGCGATGTGGCGGTGCGCTTGCACCCGGACGATCGGGTCAACCGCGAAAACATCGAACGCTTGCCGATCGCCGTATCCGGCAGCAACCAGATGGTGCCGCTCGATCAGATCGCCACCATCAGCATGGGTAAGGGCCCTTCCGGGATTAACCACAGCAAGGGCAAACGCACGATTACCGTATCGGCCAATGTGGAGGGCCGTTCGACCGGCGAGGTGATTTCGGAAGCGAAAAAATTGGCAGAATCATTCGATTATCCACCTGGCTACGGTTTGTCGGTGGCCGGTTCCGGGCAAGATCAGGAAGAAGTGTTCGGTGCCATGGCGATTGCTTTATTATCCGGCATCGGCCTGATGTATCTGATCTTGGTCATGCAGTTCGGCTCGTTTACCGCACCATTGGGCGTGATGTTATCGCTGCCGCTGTCACTGATCGGTGTGGTACTGGCCTTGCTCATTACCAACAGCACGATCAATTTGATGAGTTTGATCGGTGTGATCATGCTCATGGGGCTGGTGGCAAAAAATGCGATTCTCTTGCTCGATGCGGCGCGTAAGAATGAAGCCGAAGGCATGGACCGGGAAGACGCGCTGATGCAGGCTGGCCGCGTGCGCTTGCGACCGATTTTGATGACCACGTTTGCGCTCATCGCCGGCATGATGCCGGTCGCACTGGGGCTCGGTGAAGGTGGTGATTTTTATCGACCACTGGCGATTGCTATCATCGGCGGCACCATCACCTCGACCTTTCTGACCTTGTTAGTGGTGCCGACGTTTTACGACAGTATAGAAATTGCACGCGAACGGATGATGGACAAAATGCGCGCGCGTATGAGCCGTTACAATGCCTTGTTCGGCTTCCTTGTTACCATGCTCGAGGCGCTGTGCACTTTGTGTCTGCTGCGTTTGGTGTACCGCGTGCTGGCACGGAGTGTGCGCTGGTTGGGGCAACACTTGCGCGCCCGTGCTGCCTGAGTATCATCGCCATCATCAACAGTCTGGCCTGTCAACTTCGGTTGACAGGCTTTTTTTTCAGCCTACGGCGTCGCTGATTTTTCTACTCAGACTCAGCGCAGCGACAACTGACTGACGATTTCATACGAGCGCAGTCGCATTGCGTGATCAAAAATATTGGAAGTAATCATCAATTCATCGGCACCGGTGCTGTCGATAAAATTTTGCATTTGTTTTTCGACCGTGGCAGCACTACCAATGGCTGAGCAAGCGAGGATTTGTTCCAGCAGACCGCGTTCGGCTTGGCCTAGCTGTTGCATAAAGCCGGCTACCGGTGGCGGCAAGGGGCCGGGACGGCCGCTACGTAAGTTGAGAAAAGCTTGCTGCGCAGATGTGGCGTGAAACTGCGCCTGTTCATCTGTTTCGGCTGCAAAAACATTAAATCCTAGCATTACATATGGTTTCGCGAGATAAGCCGAGGCTTGGAAACGCGTGCGATAGAGTTCGATGGCGGCCATCATTTGTTGTGGTGCGAAATGCGAAGCGAAGGCATAGGGCAAGCCGAATTCGGCGGCCAGTTGCGCGCCGAACAGGCTCGAACCGAGTATCCATACCGGTACTGCCAAACCCTGTCCTGGCACGGCCCGAACCGAGAGTCTGGCGTCGTCGGCGAAGTAAGCGAGTAATTCGGCCACGTCTTGCGGGAATTCATCAGCGTCACTGTTTAAATTGCGGCGCAGCGCACGTGCAGTGCGTTGGTCGGATCCAGGTGCGCGGCCGAGGCCGAGGTCTATGCGCCCGGGAAAGAGTGATTCCAGCGTGCCGAATTGTTCGGCGATCACTAAAGGTGCATGGTTGGGTAGCATGATGCCGCCGGCACCGACGCGTATGCGCTTGGTGCCGCCGGCAATATGCGCGATCAGCACGGCCGTGGCGGCGCTGGCGATGCCGGGCATGCCATGGTGTTCGGCCAACCAGTAGCGCCGGTAGTCCCAATTCTCAGCGTGTTGCGCTAGGGATAATGAATTGCGAAATGACTGCGCCGCCGTACTGCCTGCCGCGATCGGAGATAAATCGAGTACCGAGAGATGTGCCATTTGACGCCTGCCTGACTAGTCTGTGCGCGAAATAAGAAACTGCCGGGTAGCGCGCATTGTATCCCTACCCTGCTCTATTATGCGACAGTTCCGCTGCGGGGGTTTGCCGACCGGAATTGATGAGGCTGGCATGACGAGGTCCTCGGCAGTAAAATAGGCGGCATGGGCATACCTGATTAGAAAACTTTTTTTTAAAGGACTACGATGTTCACCCCTATTTCTCACGGCATCAACACAAGCACAACAGCCACTAAGGCGCATACTGAGCAGCAAGACGGTCTGGTCAGCTCGGCACTGGTAGTTGAACTCAAACAAGTCAGCACTTCAGCGCTGCTACCAACAGCAGCTGCACCAGCGCTGCAAAGCCTGAACCTGGCCGATCGCACCAGCATCTCTATGCGCTTCGCGCGGCTCAGCGTGACGCAGCCAGCAGCATCTCAGGATGCTGACTGAGAAAATAATTCGGCGTTCGTCAAACACAGGATATTGTTGCCATCAAGGGCAGATGTATGGTCTTTTTCCCATGCTTCATCGTACTGGTACGCAATGCTATCAGTGATTATTTCGTACTTGCTGCCAAACAAAAATGCCCTTTTTTTAAGACTGTTTTTCAGTGCTGCGCACGAGTGAACTTAACTAAAAATTAATGCTCCTATTGGTTCCGGAGCACTATCCGGCCATGCGTTTCACCATCCCTGTTAAGGAGTTTTAATGAAAAAAAATATCGTGCTCGGCATCTTGTTAATGGCTGGTGTTCCGATGTTAGCCGCAGCGGCGGTCAGCCTTCCTCGCAACATCGAGGTCGAATTGCGCAATCCGCGCGGTACGCCGGGCTTACCGGCTGATTTGACCGAGATCACCGGCGCCATTGTCTGTGCCAGTAAGGTGTTTGCGCTTGAGGCCAGTCAGTTCAATTTCAATATCAACCGCGCGTCCCTGCCGGTGATTGCCGATGAACGTTGTACGGTGATGTTGAGCAGCATGACACTGAAAGTGCGCGGTAGCACAAGCTTGATTACCTATCGCGCCAGCGATAAGCCCTTGCTGTTGCCACTGCGATCGCTGAGCCAGCGTGGTAGTGCGCAGCAACCTTTGCTGGCACCGGAAGACAGCGCGGTCAGCATCGATTTGCAATCGACCGTGCCGGGCTTCCCGGCCCAGTTGTGGATTGCCGCGATTGCCGCACCGGGCATGCGTGCTATCGTCGGGCTGGATTTTTCGCGCACGCAGGCGATCAGTAATGTGATGCCTTGATAAAAAAAATCCCCGACACCGTAAGCTGCCGGGGATTTGCATACTGATACAGTCTTTATGCCAGTTGTCGCAGTTCGCGCAAAGCCACCGAGACCGGTGCCAGATCGGCCGCTTGGGCGCTGATCAGCGCCAGCAAACCGGTCAGGCGCTCCACCACGGCCGCATTGCGCTCATGCCAAGCACTCAGTTCTTCCTGCCGCGATAACAAACCACGCGTGATTTGAGTAGCGATCGAATACACATCGTCACGCGCACTGCCACGCGCCTGGGTTTGCCACAGTGTTTCGGTTGGCAAGCGATTGATTTGACTGCGCCAGCCACTCAAGCCGAGCGCATCGTCGACCCCAAAATAGCTGCGGGCGACTTGTTCGAGATTGCTGCCGGTAAGCGCGGCCAGATCGACCAGATCGAGCGCCGGGAACAGGTACTCGAGCGCGCTGAGGTTTTGCGCCAAACTGGTTTCAACACCGGCGGCGGCAAGCGTCGCGGCGTCGTTCTGCCAAGCCGTGTAGGCGGCCGGCGGTAACCAATCATTCAATTGCGAACGCAATTCGCGCGCCGCCGGTTGGTAGCGCTGAATCAGGGTCGGCAGATCGCTGCTCTGTGCACGGATGCGCAACATCCAACGTGAAGCACGTTGGGTGATGGCGATCAGCTTGCTCAGTAAATCGAGCTGTAAGGTGGCGTCGACGACGTAGTCGAGCACATCGATCTGATCCCATAATACTTCGAGGTCGAAAATTTCACGCGCCAAGGTGAAGGCACGGATCACATCGGCCGCGCCGGCCGCCGCTTCGGTGGCGATGAAATTGACGAAGGTCGCGCCAACCCGATTGAGCACGGTGTTGGTGATGTAGGTGGCGACGATTTCACGCTTCAGGGGATGGACGGCAATCGCGGCCGGAAAGCGTTCGGACAAAACCTGCGGGAAATAGGCTTTGAGAGCACTGCTGAAGAACGGGTCATCCGGCAGATTGCTGGCCACCAAATCGTCGAATACCGACATTTTGGCGTACGCGAGCACGACTGCGCCTTCCGGTGCGGTCAAGCCCTGTTTGCGGCCCTTGCGGTGGAAAATTTCGTCATCGCTAGGCAGGTATTCGATGGCGCGATTAAGGCGGCCCTGCTTTTCCAAGGATTGCATCAAGCGTTGCTGACCATCGAGTACATACAGAGGACGGTGGACGGCGATGTCGAGTGCCTGCGACTGATAGTAATTATCGGTCAGCACCAGATGACCGACTTCGTCGGTCATCGAGGCGAGCAAATCATTGCGCTGTTTGAGCGTGAGGTCACCAGCTTCGACGATGGCACCGAGCAGAATTTTAATATTGACTTCATGATCGGAGCAATCGACCCCGGCGGAATTGTCGATCGCATCGGTATAGATGCGCCCGCCTTTTTGGGCGAATTCGATGCGACCGTTTTGGGTACAGCCGAGGTTACCGCCTTCAGCCAGCACTTTGCAACGCAAGTCATTGCCATTGACACGGAACGCGTCGCCGGCTTTATCTCCAACTTGGGCATGGCTTTCGAAGGTGGCTTTGACGTAGGTGCCAATGCCGCCGTTGTAGAGCAGATCGACCGGTGCTTGTAAAATTACGCGTAACAATTCTACTGGCGTGAGTTCGGCCTGGCTGATGCCGAGTACGGCGCGGGCCTGCTCGCTGAGTTTGATCGATTTGGCGCCGCGCAGATACACGCCACCGCCGGCTGAAATCAGGCTCTTGTCGTAGTCATCCCAGCTCGAACGCGGCAAATTGAACAAGCGTTGACGCTCGGCGAATGAAGCGGCGGCATCGGGCGAGGGATCGATGAAGATGTGTCGATGATCGAAGGCCGCCACCAGTTCGATATGCTCTGACAGCAGCATGCCGTTGCCGAACACATCGCCCGACATGTCGCCGATACCAGCGACGCTGAAGGCCGTCTCTTGGGTGTTCACGCCAACGGAGCGGAAATGGCGTTTCACCGATTCCCAGGCACCGCGGGCGGTGATGCCCATTTTTTTATGGTCATAACCAACCGAACCGCCGGAAGCGAAGGCGTCACCAAGCCAGAAACCGTAGTCGGCCGATACGCTGTTGGCGATATCGGAGAAGGTCGCCGTGCCTTTGTCGGCCGCTACCACCAGATACGGATCATCGGCATCATGGCGCACCACCTGGGCTGGCGCGACGATGCTGCCTTTGACGATGTTGTCGGTGATGTCGAGCAGACCGGAGAGGAAGATCTTGTAGCAGGCAATGCCTTCGGCTTGAAAGGCTTCGCGCTCAGTCGCAGGCGGCGCATTTTTAAGCACGAAGCCACCTTTCGAACCGACTGGCACGATAACGGTGTTTTTAACTTGCTGAGCCTTGACCAAGCCCAGCACTTCGGTACGAAAATCTTCGCGCCGATCAGACCAGCGCAAGCCCCCGCGCGCGACCTTACCGCCACGTAAATGGACCCCTTCGACGCGTGGTGAATACACCCAAATTTCAAACAAGGGTTTCGGTTCCGGCACGCCCGGCACTTCGCGCGGGTTGAGCTTGAAACTCATGTAGGGTTTGAACGCACCGCTGGCATCGGTTTGCCACAAATTGGTACGCAGGGTCGCCATGATGGTGGCAAAAAATTGCCGCAAAATGCGATCTTCGTCGAGGCTGGCGACCTGCGCCAGTTGGGCTTCGAGTTGTTGAGCGATGTGTTGCTGCGCCGAGGCGCGGTCGCCGGCAAAGTCGGGTTTGAAACGGGCACCAAACAGTTCGGCAATCAATTGCGTGATGCCGGCATTTTTGTTCAAGGCCGTTTCGATATAGCTTTGGCTGTATGCGAAACCGAGTTGTTTGAAATAACGCGAACAGGCACGTAACACTGCAATCGAGCGCGCATCGAGCGCGGTATTGAGCACCAGACGGTTGAGATCGTCACTCTCGACTTCGCCGCGCCAGGCTTGCGAAAACAAGGTTTCAAAGCGCGCCTTGATAGCGGCCAAATCACTTTTCGGCGGCAATTGCAAACCGAGATCATGGATCCACAGTGGTTCGCTGCCAGCGGTGATTTGATACGGATGCTCGTCGAGCACGCGCGCGCCCATATGTTCAAGGACCGGCAAAGAATCGGATAAGGCAACTTTGCTGGTATTGTAGATTTTAAAGCGCAGCATGCCGGCATCGGCATCGAGCGGACGATACAGCTTGACGACCATGGGCGCAGTGGCACACAGACCGGCCAGCATTTCGGCATCTTCGGCCCCGACCAGGGCGGAAAAATCTTCGCGGTAGGCGGTTGGAAAGGCGTTGGCGAAGCGGTGTGCCAAGGCCAGACCCAGACCTTCGCCATGGGTGCGCAGCAGTTCGGTGGTGCAGTCATCTTCCCAACGCTGCGCCAGTCTGGCGACGCGCGCTTCGAGCGCGGCCAAATTGATATTTTGCGGCGCCCGTTCTTTGGCGCGTACTTGGTAGTGAATTCGCGCCAGCGGGCTGTCGGTCAGCATGGGGGTGAATTCTATCGATTCGCCGTTCAAGGCTATCATCAGTTCATTGCTGACTTTGACGCGCAATTCGGTGTTGTAACGGTCACGCGGCACGAACACTTGGGCCGAGGTGAAGCGACCGAAGGGATCACGCCGCAGGAACAAGCGAGTCCGCTGACGCTCTTGCAAACGCAAGATGCCGATGGCATGCTCGGTCAGGGTGGCGGTGTCGATCTGGAATAATTCGTCGCGCGGGTAATCGTCGAGAATCGCTTGCAAGGCCTTGGCGGCATGACTTTGCGGGACCACGCCGGCACTGGCCATGACGGCGGCAACGCGTTGCCGTACTTGGGGAATTTGGTCGACCGGTGCCGCATAAGCGGCTGAGGTGTAGAGCCCCATGAAGCGCGATTCACCGATGACTTTGCCGCTGTCATCATAGCGTTTAATAGCGACATAATCGAGCCAGGCCGGACGGTGTACGGTGGAACGCGTCATCGCCTTGGTGACTAACACGGTTTCATCCGATTCCATGATGGCCAGTACTTCCGGTGGCAAATGGGCCATGCTGGTTTGTACTTTGCCACGCAAAATACCAAGACCTGATTCGGCAATCGCGACCAGACTGACATGCTCGCCATCGCGTTTGAGATCGTAGTCACGCGCACCGAGGAAGGTGAAATGGCGGTCTTCCAGCCAACGCAGGAAGGCCACACCTTCATTGCCGCATTCGGCCGGCGCATGGGTTTCACAGGCGCTGCAGACGCTGTGCACGCGTTCTAGCATGGCCGGCCAGTCGGCCACGGCACTCGATACGTCGACTAACACTTGATGCAGTTCTGCGGCCAAGGCTTGCTGATCTGTCAGGTTGACGATGCGGTCGCATTCGACCATGATCAGCGATTCCACCGGGTCATGGCGACCGGCGCTTTTTGCTGCGGCAACCGTGCTGACTGCGGCGATGTCACCACCGGCCTTGCGACTCACGCTCATGAGCGGATGCACGATCCAATGCGCGGTGCGGCCGCTGCGGTTGATCGCCATGGTGACCGAATCAACCAGGAAAGGCATGTTTTCATTGACGATCTGTACCACCGTGTGTTCGCTGACAAAACCGTCTTCAGCCAGGGTGGGATTGAACACGCGGATGCGGGCACTGCCAGCAGTACCGGCGGCATCGAGCAAACGCCAGTGAGCATTGGCTTGGGCAAACAGGGTCGCCGGGCCGCGCGCGATGATTTCATCGGGATCAGTATGGTCGAAATAAGTAGAAAGAAAACTACCTTGGCGTTCGGCTGCGGGGCCAGGGTGAGCTTGCGCGTAAGCGAGTAGCTCGGCGAAGTGCGTGATGGTCATGCGTTCTCCTATGTGTGTGTGAAGAGACGAGAAATCGGTTTTGCAAGATTGTTGCCGTTCAGGCTAAGGTCTCCTTAGGCAGTATCCTCTAATTCCTCTCTGCCAACAAATACCTGTGCGTTTTTTTGACAAACGACTTAGTCGGCTTGACCTCAGCGCGCTTTCTGAGACTCGCCGCGGATGAACAAAACCCGCACTGCAGATGCTGCAGCGCGGGTTTTTGCCGAATGTCAGGCGCGGCTTATTTTAAAAGTCGTATTCGTAACTGGTCGATAAATACAAGCCATTACCACGCATGGAAGAGAGGCCAAGGAAGCTGAAATTGCCACTGGCATTCAGGTCCGTGACCGCGGGGAACGCTACCAAAGCCACATCGGGGAACACATTCAAACTCGCACTCACGCCTGGCAACAGCGGCTTGCTGCTGGCGCTGCCGCTGACGACCGCACCGGTTTTGCTGGTCAAAATCTGTATCGTTGCGCCGGTCACAGCGGGGACGCCGTCGCGCCCGGTCCAGCTGACCGGAAAACTGGCACCACCGGCAAAAGCACTGGCACTGCTCGGTTTGAGCATAGCTAATGTCGCGGCCGAAGCATCTTGCCAGCGATAGCTACGCAGGCTGGTCGGTGTCGCCGGTGCACTTTGGGTCAGCACTTCGTAGTTGTGGCTCGGTACCGTTTTTACGCCACCCTGATAGGTGCGGATATGGTAGACGCTGAACGGTTTGATGCTCGCAAGCTGTGCGTCAGTGAGCAGTGGAGTAAGCCAATTGACCCCGGTCGGCGCAATGAACTGGCTTTGTTTGGCAGGATCGATGGCCACCCCGGCGAAGCGGAATTTATTGGCACAATTGGCCCGTGCTTTGATACGAGTCGCCGCTACCGTGGCGTCATCGCCGCTGATATCGGTGGCCAGCAATTGCCCGCTCAAATTGAGGGTACTGCAGACACCGCTCGATGGTCGCAACAGCATGCCGGCGGCCGGCAAGCCGGGACCGGTGACGATCGCGAAGTCGACCGCCGTACCACTTTTATCGGCCACGCCTATATCGAGCTGCAATTCCGCCGTGTAAGCATCGGTACCGGTAGTCGCATTGGCCGGGTTGAGCCAAATCCGCCGCGTTGCATACTGGCGTACCCGACTGAGCAGGGTGCGCTGATTGCCGACCAAACGCCAGCCTGATTCGCTGGTGCTCGGGGCGGTCACGATTTGGGCGACGGTATCGAGGCTGCCGAACAAACCATCGGAACGCACCCAGGTGAAATTGAGCCAGACTTTGTTAACATTGCCTTGGCTATCGGTGCTGTTGACACGGATGATCTGCGGCAGACTGAATACGGCATTATCCATCCCTGCATCGTTGATCAAGCTGCTGAACTGTGCGCTGCCGCTGCTGCCGCCGGCTAAATACGCCGACGGTACGCCGGCCAGTAAGGGGGCAGTCACATCGTCAACCAGTAAGCCGCCGCAATTGGCACTTTTACTGTTGCGCACCGCCACCATACTGCTGAAGCAATTTTTCAATGCAAGTTGCAAATTCGCGAGGCTTGCGGCGCTGAATGATTTTTTGGTCAAATCGACCGACACGCCACCTACCGTGGCCGTAACCGGCAATTGGGTTTTATCGCCGGTCGCGACTTGAGCCGGCGTTTGATTGACAAAGATCTGTAATTGCTTGGGCGTGTCATCGGCAGAACCGGCCATGGTCGAAATCGTGATACTGCCGCCACTGACGTCGAGATGGATGGCATCGAGCAGGGTATCTTGGGCACTGTTTCCTGCCACCAGTTTGCCCGATACCAGATCGGCACCTTGGTTGCCAGTTGCCGTCATCAAATCGCCGAGTAGCGTTTGATAGGCTTTTTTGGCATCATCGAAAGCGCTGGGATTGCTTTTTAAAATGGCTTGGAAATTGGCGAAATCGAGTCCGGCCGGATCGGCATTGGCGGTCGTGGCGACGATGGCATTCGTAATCGGTGTGATGTTGGTGGTGCCGGCAGTGCTGGTCGAGGCACTGCTCAATTGTACCGTGGTGCCATTCGAGACGCCGCTGACAGTGAGTAAAAATGGGGCGACGAGGCCGGTGGTATCACAGACAAAGGCGGCGCTGCTGGCGTCGGTGATGCTGCAGGCTTTGCTGCCGGCGGCGCTGGTCAGGGTGACGCTGGCATTGAGTATCGCCGCGCCGGTGGCCGCTACGCCGCTGATGCTGGTCGAAACGGGTGGTATCACCACGGGCGGTACCACGGCGACCCCCGAAGTACTGGTGGTCGAGCTACTGCCACCACCGCAAGCCGATAACAGTGCAGCGAGCACAACAGGAACAAGGATTGTTTGGTTTTTCATCAGACACTTTCACAGTATGAACTGGCGACAAGTAGAAAAAGCGATGGGTCGCGAATCAAATCGACGCGGCCCAAGCTTCTCATTTTAGTAAACAAGTTCACTGGAAAGAAATGCCATAAAAACAATACTCGTGTATTTAATACATTTTGGTGCTTTTATGCAACATTCATTCTCATTTATCATGCAAGGAACACGCTTGTACAGTTGCTCCAAAAAAATTCTTTTGCAGTTGAAAGGCTTGCAAAATTCTTTGTCGCCCAGCTTCGTCGTCCGGTAAGGCAAACACGACTTTCAAAAATTTTACCGCCGGCGCGGCGCGACTGCTGCCGATATCGTGCGCCAGCAAATCCTGTTCGAGTAAGCTCATGACCGTCGGGCCTGGGGGGCTCTCGCTGCTGCGCATCTGCGCCAACACGTCGGCTTCGCTGATAAACACCGCTTCATGCAAGCCCTGAAATTTTTTAACCCCGCCGATATTGACGGCAATGCCGCCGGTAATTTCAAATTCAGTCGCCGAGACTCGTTCGTAGTGGAAGGCTTCCCAGCCAGGCACGCCGCGTTTGCGTTGTGCTACTTCGGCCATGGCAGCAGCAGCGGTACCGCCACCGTTAATCATACCGACCGGCAACATTTCAGCCAGACTGTCGGGGATGGGGGGATGCTCGCTCATAGCTGCAGCTTTCAGTAGGGAATGATAGCTGCTATTGTAGCCCCTACGCGCTGTAACGGCAGTGCTGACTGAGGGCGAAGCGACTGCAACACCGCGCAAGCGCGGGCCGCAGGAACTTTCCAGCAAGTTTCAGGTCTGAATCAAACGAAAAAAATGCCTACATTTCTCGTAACGGCAATCAAATTGACTGACTGCTAGCAAGAATGCCCTGATCAAAGGTAGAATTCAGCGTCATTTAATTTGTAAACCTGCCCGCAAACAGTAAGCCGCGGGCGCAATGATAACTGTCCGCTCTACAGCGTTTCAACTTTAAGGAAAATTTCATGTCGATCAAATCCCGCGTGGTATTGGGTAGTGCCGTGGCCTTGTTCGTGCTCAGCGCTTGCAATGATAAAGATAAAGCAGCCTCAGCACCGGCAGCGGCAAGCACCGCAGCTGCCACGGCGACTGAGACAAAAGAAGTGGCAGCTGCCACCGTCAATGGCACCGCCATCAGCAAAAAGCAGCTGGACCAAATCATGCAGCAACAAGCTGCCCAAGGTATGCCGGATAATCCGGAAACCCGCAAAATGGTGATCGATAATCTGGCGATGCAAATTTTAGTCGCGCAAGAAGCGGCCACCAAGGGTCTCGATAAGGCACCGGAAGTCAAAGAGCAACTGGAAATGGCGCGTTTGTCGATTCTGGCGAATTCCTTCGTTAAAGACTACATGAAAACGGCCGTTGTCAGCGACGAAGCACTCAAGGCTGAATACGAAAAATTCAAAGCGGCTCAAAGCGGCAATGAGTACAAAGCACGTCACATCTTGGTCGCCACCGAAGAAGAAGCCAAAGCGATTATCGCTAAGCTGAAAAAAGATCCGAAGGCATTCGAGGCTTTGGCTAAATCGAAATCCAAAGATCCTGGTTCGAAAGACAAAGGCGGCGACCTCGGCTGGTTCAATGCTAAAAATATGGTGCCGGAATTCGGTAATGCCGTGGCCAAATTGAGCAAAGGTCAAATGACTGAAGAACCGGTGAAATCGCAATTCGGTTTCCACGTCATCACCCTTGATGATACTCGTCCATTGGCGGTACCGCCGCTGGAAGAAGTCAAAGCCGGCATGTCTCAGCAGTTGCAACAGCAAAACCTGAAGAAAATGCTCGATGATTTGAAAGCCAAAGCGAAGATAGAAATTACCGCGCCACCAGCTGCAGTTGTAGCACCGGCCGCCGCTTCTGCGGCTGCTGCGCCTGCGGCATCAGCAGCACCTGCGGCCGCTTCGGCAGCGCAGAAATAAGCAGTCCCCCGACCGGGCCCGCGTGCGGGCCCGGTTATCTGTACCCCGACTCCGCCTCGGACTGGGTCCTCCTCCGCAGGCATGCGTCATCGATGTGTCGCCATTTCCTACGGAACTCCATGCCCTCTCCCACCAAACCATGCTTTCCCGCCTTCGATGCGCGCGCCGACCGGCTCGATTTGCGCGATCGTCAGTATGCCCCCGGCTTGCGTGCCCTGCCCGGCGCTTTTCCCGATGCACTATGGATGAGTCAGAACATGCCGGCGTATTTAGCCGCCGGCCTGGTGCTCAATCAGGGTGCGGATGGTGCTTGCACCGGCTTCGGTTTGGCCGCGGTAATCAATTTATTATATTGGCGTCTCAATCCAGCGCAACCGCCCTGCAGCCCGCGCATGCTCTACCATTTGGCCAAGTTTTATGATGAGTGGCCGGGCGAAGACTATTCCGGTTCCAGCTGTCGTGGTGCCCTCAAGGGCTGGCATAAACATGGCGTCTGTCAAAGCCAGTTATGGCCCTACACGATCGCGCGCAACGGCAGCGCACCGAACTGGGAAAGTGCACGCCCCGGCTGGGAAGCCGATGCCGAGAGCCGTCCGCTGGGCAGCTATTACCGTATCGACAAAAACAGCATCAGCGATATACAGGCGGCGATCGTCGAGGCCGGTGCCGTGTATGTGTCAGGCAATGCCCACAGCGGCTGGGGTCTGCACCAATTCAAAGCCGATACCAGTGCGCCGCTACTCAGTCTCGAGCAATTACCGCTTATCCGCATCGAAGAGAAATCGATAGGCGGACATGCCTTTGCTTTCATCGGTTACACGGCCGACGGTTTCGTACTGCAAAATTCTTGGGGCCGTGACTGGGCGTATCAAGGCCTGGCGATACTCAGTTATGCCGACTGGCTGGCTTCGGCCACCGATGCCTGGGCGGTCGGACTCGGTGTGCCGGAGCGACATCTCGACAGCGCCAACGAAGACGCTGGCCCGAATGATGGCGTGCCGGCTTTGCGCCGACAAAGCTTACAAGCCTATGCACGTGCGCGCAGCAAGCGACGCGGGGCGCTCAACACCGATCAGGCATATGCGCAGACCGTGGTGATCGATAATAATGGCGCGGCCGTTCAAAGGCTACTGGCATTTGCCGATGCTGCCGCCGCCACCCGCCATATCGCTCACACTGCGCCCTTGGCCTGGTACCGACAACAAGCGCAAGCGACACCGCTGCGGCTGGTGCTGTATGCACTCGGCGGCTTGGGCGATGAAGCAAGTTCGCTCGACGATGTCGCGCGTTTGGCACCGTATTTTCTGGCCAACGGCATGTATCCGCTGTTCCTGTGTCCGCTCAATGGTTTGAGCGATGCGATTGTGTCGCTGTTGCGCGCCGAATTCGGCAGCGACACGCCGCCGCACTCAGTGGCGGAACGTCAAGCGCAAGACAGCAGTATCGAGGCCTATGCCGAAAGCAGCGGCGGCAAAGCCCTGTGGATACAAGTCAAACAAGCGGCACAACAAGCTGCGCTCAACGATACGCCGCCGCGCGCCTTGTATGCGCTGGCCAAAGCATTGCAGCAGTTGCAAAAAGATTGTGCCGGTAGTTTGGAAATCCATTTGATCGCGCATTCTGCCGGTGCCCATTTGTGCGGCTGGCTGCTCGACTTGCTCAAATTTTCAGCACCGAAAACCTGTACCCTGTATGCCCCGGCCTGCAGCATAGCCTTCGCCAATCAACACTTTTTACCAGCGCTGATCAGCGGCACACTGGCGCGTGAAAATTTCCATCTGCATGTGCTCGCCGATACGCTGGAGCAGCACGATGAAGTCGCTGGGCTCTACCATCAATCATGGTTGTATCTGATCGCACGCAGCTTGGAAAACCGCCACAAAACCCCCTTGCTAGGCATGGCTTGCAGTGTCGATGCCGATTTTCTGAGCGCGCTCGGCGGCCACCCGGCACAATGGAATCACAGCGAATTGGCGGCACTGCGCAAGTGGCAGCACCATTACTGGGATGGTAAAACCGTACGCGGCTTTGCGACTGGGAGTAAGCCGCTCAGTCGTGCCCACAGCAGTACCCTGCATGTGCAGCAACAAGCCATTGTCAACAGCGGCCACCATACGCTGCGCGCCAGCCATACCAGCTTCGATCGCGATATCCTCACCGTCACGGCGACGCTGCGCCGTATCGCCGGACTCAAAGCCAGCCAGCCACTACCCTGCCCGGTCGACGATTTGTCGTGACGAAAAAAAACCGCCGGCGTACTGCCGGCGGTTTTTTTTCAGCGAGCGACTTGTTAGCTCACTTATTTGCTCACTTATTTGCTCGGTTTGCGACGGGTAGTGCCACTGTCTTTATCAAACTTCGATGGACGGCCGTTGGAGAATTTACCGGCCGGTTTGCCGCCGGCTTTTTCCATCACACGACGGTCGCCGCCGGTTTGCTTGGCACCGGAAGGAAAGCCTTGCGCCACACCGCCACTCGACGGTTCGCCGGTGGCAGTGATTTTGATCTGCTTACCAGCGACCCACACGCCTTTGAGTTGCGTGAGCAATTCATCCGGCATACCAACCGGCAAGTCGAGCGTGCTGTAGGTATCAAAGATATCGATGCGGCCGATGTACTTGGCTTCCATACCGGCTTCGTTGGCGATCGCACCGACGATATTGGCTGGGGTCACCGTGTCGGCTTTACCGACTTCGATACGATAGGTTTGCATAGGCACGCTGACTTTCGGCTTGCCCTTGTCTTTTTTCGGCTTGGCCGACAATTCTTCCTGCTCTTCGCTGTCGGGCGTGCGCACGGCACGGTCGACCACTTGGTTCAGACGGCTGCTTGGCGCGGCATCGCTGCGGCTTGGACGCGGTGCCTCGCTGCGTGCTGGGCGTGCAGCGGCCGGAGCGGCGGCACCGGCGCGTTCGGCACTGATGCGCAGCGACTGACCGGCTACGCGTACTGATTTCAAATGGTCAAGCATGTCGGACGGTAAATTGTCCGGCAAATCGAGGATAGTGTAATCATCGTAAATATCGATGCGACCGATGAATTTGGATTCGATATTGGCTTCATTGGCAATCGCACCGACAATATTGCCCGGTTTGACACCATGCTCATGACCGACGGCGATGCGGTAAGTTTGCATGCCTGGTTCGGCCGAGCGCGGGCTGTGCTCACGGCGTACGCCACGTTCTTCCCGTTCAAAACTGCGTTGTGGACGGTCACCACGATCGCCACGATCGCCACGATCACTGCGTTCGACACGGGCCGGACGCTCATCGCGCCAGCTGTCGTCACCGCGGGTATCACGACGGTTTTTGTCGAGCAGCAGCGGTTCATCGCCGCGTGCCATTTTTGCCAATGCAGCGGCAATTTCAACCGCTGGAACATTTTGTTCGCGTTCGAAATCTTCGATCAAGGAAGTGAATTCTTCCAAGCCACCCTGTGCCAGCGTGGCCGTGATCTGATCCTTGAAACGGGCGATACGAACATCGTTAACCGTTTGGATAGTCGGCAATTCCAGCGGTGACACCGGTTGACGGGTAGCCCGTTCGATCGCCTTCAAGAGATTTTTTTCACGCGGCGTGATGAACAATATCGCCTCACCACTGCGACCGGCGCGGCCGGTACGACCGATACGGTGGGTATAGCTTTCCGGGTCCGATGGCACGTCATAGTTGATGACGTGGCTGATGCGCTCAACGTCGAGACCGCGCGCGGCGACGTCGGTGGCGACCAGAATATCGATCTTGCCGTCTTTGAGTTGTTGAATCGTGCGTTCGCGCTGCTGTTGGTTCAAATCGCCATTGATGGCGGCGACCGAGAAGCCACGGGCATTGAGTTTCGAAGCCAATTCTTCCGTACCGAGCTTGGTGCGCGAAAAAATAATCATGCCGTCGAAAGTTTCGGCTTCCAAAATGCGCGTCAAGGCGTCGAGCTTGTGCATGCCGCTGACGAGCCAATAACGCTGACGAATATTGTCGGCGGTACCGGTTTTGGCAGCGATCGTGACTTCGGCCGGCTGGTTCAAATAAGTCTGGGCGATGCGCTTGATGGCCGACGGCATGGTGGCCGAGAACAAGGCGGTTTGACGGCCTTCCGGTGTTTCTTGCAAAATGCGTTCGACATCGTCGATGAAACCCATGCGCAGCATTTCATCGGCTTCGTCGAGCACCAAGGTTTTGATTTTTGACAGATCGAGCGAACCTTTGTCAAGATGGTCAATCACCCGACCCGGAGTACCGACGACGACGTGTACACCACGGCGCAGCGCCGATAATTGTGGACCATAGCTTTGACCACCGTAAATAGGCAAAACGTGAAAGCCGGGGATGTGACGCGCATAGGTTTGAAACGCCTCAGCCACTTGGATAGCCAATTCACGCGTCGGTGCCAACACCAGCGCTTGTGGCGTGGTTTGGTTGATATCGATACGCGACAAAACCGGCAAGGCAAACGCCGCGGTCTTGCCGGTGCCGGTTTGCGCTTGGCCGAGAACGTCACGGTTAGCCAACAAAAGTGGGATGGTTTCGGCCTGGATAGGCGATGGGGTTTCATAACCGACGTCTTGCAAGGCGCGCAATAATGGCGCACTCAATTGCAAATCGGAAAAGGAAATCGGGGAAGTAGATTCAGACATGGCGATGCTCGCTCGTTCGCTCGAATCGCAGGATGCGACAAGATTTGGGGTGTAGTTTACTCTGTTGTCATGCGCAACGGGAGAAAGTCGGGCCCGGAGTGCGCAAAAATTAAGCAAAACGATTAATAGCGGTGGCAAATCATGTCGGAATACTACCTTCGCTGGCTATTTTTCCTTGTGATGAGCGTTTTTTTCCATTCGCGATCGCCGCATTTCATGCAAAGCCGCGCAAACCTTGCAAGCCGCCGGTATGGATCGCCAGCAGCCGCGTGCCGCGACGGAAATAGCCGGCGTGGCACAGCACATGCAGGGCATACAGCATTTTTCCGGTGTAGACCGGTTCGATCAGGATGCCGGTTTCGGCTTCGAAGCGCTGACAAAATGCCAGCAGCGCGGCGCTGGTTTTGGCGTAGCCGCCGTGGTGAAAAGTAGTTAGCAAGCGGTAGTTCGGATAGGCCGGATAGCCGGCTTCAAGTAGCAAGCGCGCCATTTCAGCATGCAAGTAATGGGCATTTTTTAATACCGCCACAGCGAGCACCGCACTGTGCCCCTGCAAACCGGCCAGCACGCCGGCCGTGGTCGCGCCGCTGCCGCAAGCCAGCGCCACCACCTCGGGCAAAAAACCGAGCTGGGCCTGGGTTTCTGCTACCAATTCGGCCACTCCATGCAGGGCCGCGGCACTGCTGCCGCCTTCCGGCAGCCAGTGGTAAGCACTGGCATCGGCCGGCACATGCCGACGCCAAGCCTCGGCCTCGGAGCGCAAAGCGCGGTAGCCGAGGCGATCGACGAAATGAATTTGCATGCCGAGGGCGCGACAATCATCGAGCATGGCGCTGTGCATGCCAGCTTGGCCGCGGATGAGTGCGCTCGACGCTAAGCCGGCCGCCGCCGCCGCATGGGCGAGCGCGTGGATGTGATTGGACCACAAGCCGCCCATGCTGACTAAATGAGCCGGCTGCCCGGCCAAGGCCTGCAGTGGAAACTTCAGCTTGCGGAACTTATTGCCCGACACCTGAGGATGTAATAAATCGTCGCGCTTGATCCACAATTGCAGTTGCGGGAACAGGCTACTGACGATGCGCTGGCAAGGTGAGGCAGCGGGAGCGGAGAAGAGCATGCGTTGACGGCTGACAAATGGTAAAGTCATATTGTACGCGCCGCATCGGCGTGGCAAATGGTTTATCCTGTAACCACGAATGGAGAGGACATGCCGGCAGATTCAGAGCAAGATCAGCCCTTGGTCAACGCCAGACAGCAGTTGTCGCTGTTAATCAAGCAAATCAAGGAAACCGGCCGGCAAGATAACTTGCTGCCGACGCTGGAAACCGTGCTCACGCAACTCGAGGGGCTGGCGCAGCACGATCATCTGACCGGGGCACTCAATCGGCGCACCCTGCTCAATATGCTCGATGGTGAACTGGCGCGCTCTTACCGCACCGGCCACACATTTTCCTTTGCCGTCATCAGTGTCGATGGTCTCGAACTGATTTTGGAACAACATGGTCAGGCCGTGGCGCGCACGGTACTGCAATTGCTGGGCAAAGAAGCCTTGACCATGCTGCGCACACTCGATTCTTTCGGCCGCGTGGCGGCCAATGAATTCGCGATTGTCATGCCGACCACTTGGCTCGAACAGAGCATGAAGGCGATCGCGCGCTTGAAACAACGCGTCGCCGCGCTCGATTGGGATAGCGTGGCAGCGGGACTGGTAATCACGTTTTCCACCGGGCTGACCACGAATGTCATCAAAGACACGCCGGAAACCATGCTACAACGAGCCAATACCGCGCTGGCTCAAGCCAAGTCCGGCGGGCCCGACCGTATCGTCGAAGCCGAAGCGCCGATGCCGCATTACGACCCGAACGCAGCCGACAACTGAGTTCAAGTGCCGCGCTCTGGCGTAGCCGGAGCAAACACCACCAACCAGGTTGCCAGCACCACCGCTGCGCAGCCGAACAAGGTGCTCGGCGCGATCGTTTCACCGAGAAACAGCGCGCTCCACAATAAGGCAAACAAGGGAATCAGAAAGGTGACCGTCAGTGCCTTGCTCGGGCCAAGATCGCGCAACAAGCGGAAATACAAGGGATACGCGGCGGCGCTGCACAATAAAGCCAAGGCCACCGCCGCCAGCAAGACCAGCGAGCTGACCGTGCCTGTGACGCTGGCGAGCGGGAAGAATGGCAGCAGAACGATGGCCGCCCCGAGCTGTGAACCACTGGCCATTTGCATGGCACTGATACTGCCCGAGATTTTTTTCGAATAAATACCGGCCAAGGCATAGCAAATCGTCGCACCGACACAGGCAAAGACGGCCAACAACAATTCTCGGCTCATGGCGACCGGCCCGAGCCTGACTAATAAGGCGACGCCAGCGACACCGACCGCCATGCCGAGCAATTTCCGCCCGCTCAGACGCTCGCCGAGCCAGAGCGCACCGCACACAGCACCCCACAGCGGACTGGTGGCGTTGACAATGGCCGAATACCCGGCCGGCATATGCATGGCCGCATACGCATACAGCGCCACCGGCAGCGCCGAGTTGACCGTACCCAGCAGCAGCAAAGATTGCCAATGCACGCGCCAACCGGTGGCGCGCTGGCTGAACCACATCAGCAACAGCAAGGCCAGACCAGCCAGCCCGACCCGGATTTCCGAGGTCCAAAAGACCCCCAACACCGGCGCGGCGACGCGCATGAATAAAAATGAGGCACCCCAAATGGCGGCCAAACTCAGAAGACGGATTACATCACTGCTGCGCATGCATTGCTTTCAAAAGTAACAGAAGCAGAGCATAACAAATTGGCCAACAGCGCGCTGGCCGATTCCGGCCAGCCAATTGCAATTACTGCACCGCCCCGGCATTGTCGGGCGCATCAGCGGCGAGCGGCGCGACCATGGCGGCACGCTGCTGCTTGGCGATACGCACGATGGTATTGCGGATCGCTGTCAATACCGCGACGGAATTGAAAGGTTTGACGATGAAGCCGTGTACGCCGCGTTCTTGCGCCGCCTGCAAAATGCTGGCATCAATTTTGGATGACACCATGAACAACAGCGCTTTCGGCAATTCGCCGCGCAGCTGGTCGATCACCGCCATGCCATCGGCCGCAACTTCACCGACATCGATGCAAATGATTTGCGGCTTGAGTTTGATGATGCGCGCCAAACTGGCCGGTGCCAGATTGGCGTCGCCGACCACTTCGTGGCCACCGTTATTGAGAACGGAGGTGAGTAAGTTGCGGGCAACCGCATTGGCATCCAAGATAACTGCTCTGAGCATAGGTAACCTGTTAAGTGGTGTCCCTTGCATCATAATGCAATTTATTGCGCAGAGGGAAAAAAGCAGGCGGCGTCGCAACGCCGCCCACTCACACCAGGTATCTCAGCTACAGCGTGCGCTGCGCGCGCGCCGGCCGTATGGTCCAGGCCAACAGTAAGCCAGCCAACAGATACAGGGTGATCACCAGATACAAAGCCGGTGCCACGCTGCCGCTGCGCGCGGTGATCATGCCGGTTGCCACCGGGCTAGCGGCCGCGCCCAGCATGCCCAAGCTGGTGATGAGACCGATGCCGACGGCACTGGAATTTTTCGACAGGTATTCAGTGACGATGGTGATGAACAATGGCGTCGTCGCGGCCACACCAACGCTGGCGATCGACATGCCAAGCAAGGACATCGTCAAGTTGCCGATCGACCAAATCGTGATCAACAAGCCGATCGCGGCAATGCCGATGCTGCCGACAAAATGCCAGCGCCGTTCGCGTTGGCGGTCGGAATGGCGGCAAATCAGCACCATGCCGAACATACCACACAGATTAGGAATCGCCGCGTACCAGCCGATCAGCACCATATCGTGTACGCCCCAACTTTTGATCAGCGAGGGCAGCCAAAATACCATGGCATAGGTGGCACCGATCTTGAGAAAATTCACCAGCGCGAGCAAATACACTTTCGGGTCGCGCATCAGGTCGCGGTTACCACTGTGGCGGCCGCTGGCAATCGCGCTCTGGTCGCGCGCTACTTGCTCGCCCAACCAATGTTTTTCTGCCGCAGTCAACCAACTGGCCTGGCTTGGTTTGTCATCGAGATAGTAGTAGGCGATCACCCCGAGAAACACCGCTGGTAAGCCTTGTAAAACGAACAGCCACTGCCAGCCGGCGTAGCCATAGGTGCCGTTGAAGTATTTTAAAATACTGCCGCACAAGGGGCCGGCCAACACGGTTGACGCCACCGCGGCGGCACCGAAGATCGCCATCGCCTTACCGCGCTGAGACGAAGGGTACCAGTAAGTAAAATACAGCACCACGCCGGGGAAAAACCCGGCTTCAAACACCCCAAGCAAAAAGCGCATGACGTAAAATTCGGTCGGGGTAGAGACGAACATCATGCCGGCAGCGACCAAGCCCCAGCAAGTCATGATGCGCAACAGCGTTTTGCGCAAGCCGATTTTTTCCAACAAGAGATTACTCGGCACTTCGCACAAAAAATAACCGATGAAGAAAATCCCGGCACCGAGACCATACACGGCGTCGCCGAACGGTAGGGTGGCTTTCATTTGTAGCTGTGCATAGCCGATGTTGATGCGGTCCAGGCAGGCGACGAGATAGCAAATCATCAGCAACGGCAGCAAGCGCCAGTGAATGCGCCGATATAAGTCGGCGCTGGCCTGAGACGAGAGCGGCGGCGCGCTGTGCGTTAAGGAGGTGGTCATGGTAGTGTTTTCTTAAAAGCGGAATCAAAAAGGCGCACCGTGCCGCGGTGACAGGTGGCCCGGGAACATCAGAACTGGTGCGCCATCCCCAGTGAGAACGAGGTCGTGCGCAGCCCGCTTTGCGGGGTTTGGCCATCGCTCATCAAGGGCAAAGGATTGCCATTGATGACAATGGTGGAAGCACCGCGGTTGTTGAGCACGCCAAAGCGGGCATACAGTGCGGTACGCTTGGAGATCTCATAATCGTAGCCCAGCATAAGCCCGAGCGCGCTGCTGCCCTGGCCGGGGCTGGCATTGCGCGCGCGGCCTAACACTTCGCGATACACGAGAGAAGCGCGATAGTGATGGCGCGCGTGACGTACGATACTACCAAGTGTGTAGACGCGCGCACTGGCATTGTCGGCACGGCGCGAACTCAGCTGCATCACCGATGAAGACAGCACCAGATCGCCATCGTCGTAAATCGCGGCCAAACCGCTGCTGTCGTTGCGCACGGCCGCAATCCCCTCGGCTTCCGAAGGCGTGCTCCAGGCTTGGTTATAACTGCCGGCCAAGTAGACATGACCGGCGGCGTAGGACAGCACGCCGCCGCGGTTGACGATGTTGGGACTGCCGACGGCATTCGCCGCGCCTTGGTCTTTAGTGGCCATCATAAATTGCGCTTCCACGCCATAGCGCCGTGGCGTGGTATAGGTGATGGCACGCGCAACCCGACTCGGTGCCGCCATCGAACCGGCACCGAGATCGCTGTTGTAGCCGATGCCGGCAGTACCCTGGCTGGCACCACCACCGACCCAGGAATAGACCGAGTTGGTTTCCACTGCGCCGAAGACATCGACAAACAAAGGCAAGGCGCTGGCCAATTGCTTACCAAAACGCAGCGTGCCGAATTGGCGCGACTTCAGGCCTACCCACGATTCGCGATTGAACATGGATTTGCTGTCTTGCAACTTACCGGTATCACCGTACAAACCGCTTTCGTGGTTAAATTCGACGGACAGATCGGCCGAGATATTTTCGCGACCGTACAAGCCCAACTTGGTGGTATGTTCACCGCCACTCTGTAAGCGCAGCGTGCTCGCGGCGTCGCCCGAACGGATGACATTGATGCCACTGTCGACACTGCCGTACAAAGCGACGCCACCGGCACTGAGACTGCCGTTATAGCGCGGCAGGTTGGCGGCCCGATCCAGCAAGTACGATTCTGCGTAACTGTAAGCCGGCAGCGCACTCGCCGACAGCAAGGCGAGTGAACTGGTGATTTGTTTAATGCGCATTCTGGTCTCCATCATTATTGCGTGTTTTGTAGTTTGTAATAGCAAGATACTCACTACACCAGATAGCGCTCGACCAAATGGCTCCAATAGCTCGCGCCCAGCGTCAGCGCTTGATCATTGAAATCGTAACCAGGATTGTGCACCATGCAAGCACCCTGTTGGTCTATGCCGTTGCCGAGTAAAACGTAGCAACCAGGCACTTTCTCCAGCATCCATGAGAAGTCTTCGCTGCCTAGCAATCCTGATGGCATTTCAATGACTTGCTCGCGACCGAGCATATCGATCAGCAGTTGGCGCGCAAAATCAGTCTCCGCTGGGGCGTTCATCAACACGCAGGAGATCGGGCTGATCTCAATCTCGGCCCGCACGCCGAAACTGGCGGCCTGGGCCGTGACGAGTTCGTGCAAACGCCGGGCGACCAAGGCTTGCACCTGCGGATTCATGGTGCGGATAGTGAGCAGCAAGGTCGCCGTGGGCGGTATCACATTGGCGGCGGTGCCGGCATTGAGTGCGCCGACGGTGATGACGGCGGTTTCATCGGCGGCCACGTTACGCGACACGATTGTTTGCAAAGCCATCACGATACTGGCGGCAGCGACGATGGGGTCGTGGCCGAAATGCGGCATGGCCCCGTGCGTGCCCTTGCCGTGTAAAGTGATTTTGACCGAATCAGACGAGGCGGCGGCGGCACCGGTGCGCAGCGCGAACTGACCGACCGCAACGCCGGGAGCGTTATGCAGCGCAAACACGGCGTCGCACGGGAAGCGCTCGAACAAGCCGTCAGCGATCATGCGCGGGGCACCGCCTAAGCCCTCTTCGGCCGGCTGAAAAATCAGATTGAGTACCCCGTTGAAAGCACGGCTGTGCGCCAGATAATGGGCTGCTGCCAGCAATACCGCAGTGTGGCCATCGTGGCCGCAGGCATGCATTTTGCCATCGATCCGACTGGCATACGGTAAACCGGTCTGCTCGTGAATTGGCAAAGCATCCATATCAGCGCGAATGCCGATGCGCTTACTGCCGTTACCAACTTTTAATTGGCCAACCACGCCGGTGCCACCGATACCCGTGCTGACCGTGTAACCCCATGCACTGAGGCGATCCGCTACCAGGCGACTGGTTTCAAATTCTTCAAAGCCGATTTCCGGATGGGCGTGTATGCGTCGACGTAATTGTATGAATTCGTCGGCGTTGGCTGCAATTTCAGCAATAATAGGAAAGGCTGCTGGCACTGAAATACTCCTCGATAAAGTTCAGGGGTGAGAACGGCGGATAGAAACAAAGCGCGCCGCTTGTGGCATGATGATTTTGTTGGAATTACTTAAAAACGAATACGCACAATTTTTCATCACGATAAGTAACGCTTATCGAAGCAATAGTGCGGCTTATCATTTGCACCAAATATGAAACCTAATCAATTACGCGCACTCGTCGCCATCGCTGAGCACGGCAGCATCCATGCGGCCGCGCGCGCGTTATGCCTGACCCAGCCGGCCGTCACCAAGGCGATCCACGAATTGGAAGCGCACTTGGGCCTGAGCCTGCTTAACCGGCAATCGCGCGGCGTGACCTTTACCGAACCGGGCCGCGTCGTGTTGGCCCGAGCGCGCTTGATCGTGCGCGAATTTGAACGCGTACAGGAAGAAGTCGGTCTGCTCAAAGGGACCAGTGCCGGGCGACTGATGATAGGGGTGACGCCGCTGGCCGGCCTGACCGTGTTGCCGAAAGCTTTTCAGCAGTTCCGCGCGGTATGTCCCGATATTGAATTGAATTTTCTGGAATTTTCGGCCGACAAGCTCGACGAACATTTGCGTTGTGGCACGCTCGATTTCGCCGTCGGCGCACTACCTGATTTGCGCCGTCATACGGCCACCAAAAATCGCCATCTCTTGTCACTGCCGACCTCGCTGGCGGTACGCCGCGGCAGCCCGCTATGTGACTGCCGCAGTTTGGCGCAGTTACAGAAGGCCGAATGGCTGCACACTGAAGTGAGCAGCCATTTTGAGTTATTTCTGGCCGAACTGTTCCAGCAGCACGGTCTGCCGCCACCACGCCGCATCACACGCTGCAGTTCGCAATCGCTGTTTCTAAGCTTGGCCTTGGAAGCCGACGTGGTTATTTTTTGGTCGCAATTCTCGCTGCTGCTGCCAGCCTTGCGCGAACAATTAAGCCCGCTGCAACTCGATACGGTGCTGCCGCATCTCGGTTTGCATTTGATGCAGCGCGAAGATGGCTTGCTAACCCCAAGCGCAGAATATTTCATCCGTTGTATAGAACAAGTTGCCGCTGAGGCTAGGGAAGCGCAGATTTAATCCATGCGGTTTGCCCCACCCGTGTTTTTTTGCAACGCAGCATATGTCTTTCTATATGAGTTTTTCATCGTGGTAAGCTACGCGCAGAATTGACAAAATTCGCATCATTCCTCGACTTGCACTGAAAACTATTTTGCGGCATCAGGAACAATATCTCTATACCAATGACAATATGGACGGCAAATGAATAATATTCAAACACCAGTGCGTCACACGATTCTCGGCCATCCTGAGAGCCTGTTCGTACTGTTCTTTACAGAAATGTGGGAACGCTTTTCTTACTACGGCATGCGTGCACTGCTGGTCTTATTTCTGGTAACAGAAACCGCCAAGGGCGGCTGGGGCTGGAGTCGTGCCGACGCCACCGCTCTCTACGGCTGGTACACCGGCTTGGTGTATTTAACGCCGATTTTAGGTGGCTATCTGGCCGATAAATTCCTCGGCAGCCGACGCGCGGTGGTCTTGGGCGGCTTCATAATTGCTGCCGGGCATGCCTCTTTACTGTTCGATACACCAACCATGTTCTACGTCGGCTTGACGCTGGTCGTGGCGGGTACCGGCCTGTTCAAACCGAATATTTCCGCCATCGTCGGCCAACTGTATGGCAAAGACAATGAAGCTGGTCGTGACGGTGGCTATACGCTGTTTTATATGGGCGTCAATTCCGGTGCGTTTTTCGGTATTTTGCTGTGCGGTTATGTCGGCGAAAAAATCTCTTGGCCTATGGGTTTCGGCTTGGCCGGTGCCTTCATGCTGCTTGGCGCTGCGCAATTTTATTTCGGTCAAGGCATTTTCGGTGATATCGGACTGGCCAAATCGCAACAGACCGGTCCGGCCGAGGCCATCGAAGAAGCCGAGCCGCATATCGTGGCCGACCGCTTGAAAGCAATCTGCGTGTTTTCCTTCTTCACAATTTTCTTTTGGTTCGCGTTTGAGCAAGCCGGCGGTTCGATGACGATTTTTGCCGCCGACTATACCGACCGTAGCTTGAGCGGCACCAGTGGCTTGATATTTAAGATCGTCAATAGCCTGATCACGGTGATCCCGACCATCATTCTGTCTTGGTTGTTGGTTAAATTGTTTTATGGCACAGCAAAACGCTATTTATTGTCGAATTTGCTGCTGTTGCTGTGTATAACGGCAATCTGGGCAATGGTGATCTGGATGCTCTCGCGTGAATTTTCGCTCGACCACTCGGCCATACCAGCCACTTGGTTCGGCATTCTGAACTCATTCTTCCTGGTTATTTTGGCCCCGATGTTTTCCAAAATGTGGGAAAAACACTGGAATCCTAGCGGCCCGGTCAAGTTCGGCGTCGGTTTGATCTTACTCGGACTCGGCTTTGCGGCACTATCTTATGGTTCGGCACAAATTCCGGCCGGTGCAAAAACAGCCTCGGTCAGCATGGTCTTCCTGATCGCCGCCTACTGGTTCCATACCATGGGCGAATTATGCCTTTCGCCGGTAGGCTTGTCGTATATCAGTAAATTAGCCCCGCCGCGTTTGCTCGGCCTGATGTTCGGCGTGTGGTTTCTCAATGCCGCATTGGCGAACAAACTGGCCGGCATGACCGGCAGTTACATCGATGCGATTTCGGAAACCTACTCGCTTTCGACCTTCTTCCTCATTTTTACCATCATCCCCATTGCTGCCGGTTTGGTATTGATGAGTTTGAATGCTTGGATGAAAAAGAAAATGCACGGCGTGCATTGACGCGCATTGCGCCCAAAAAAAATCCTCAACCTTAGTTGAGGATTTTTTTTGCCGTCTGACTTAACGTTCGATTGCCAGTGCCACGCCCATGCCGCCACCGATACACAAGCTGGCCAAGCCTTTTTTCGCATCGGTACGTATCATTTCATGGATCAAACTGACCAAAATACGGCAGCCTGAGGCACCGATAGGATGACCGATAGCAATGGCGCCGCCATTGACATTGATCTTGCTGGTATCCCAAGCCATTTCCTTATTGACAGCAATCGCTTGGGCCGCAAAGGCTTCGTTGATTTCCATCAAATCGAGGTCGGCGTGAGTCCAACCGGCTTTTTTCAGACACAACTGAGCAGCTGGAACCGGTCCCATGCCCATGATGCTAGGATCAATCCCGGCCGAGGCATAGGCTTTAATGCGCGCCAGCACTGGCAAACCGAGTGCGGCCGCTTTGGCAGCCGACATCATGATCACTGCAGCCGCGCCGTCATTGAGACCGGAAGCATTGCCAGCAGTCACGGTGCCATTCTTGTCGAAGGCTGGACGCAAAGACGAAAGCGACTCAAGCGTGGCACCGTGCTTGATGAATTCATCGGTATCAAACACGATGCTGCCTTTTTTACTGACGATTTCAACCGGGATAATTTCATCCTTGAATTTGCCAGCTTTCTGGGCTGCTTCGGCTTTGTTTTGTGATGCCAAGGCAAACAAATCCTGCTCTTCGCGCGTCACGCTGTATTTTTTTGCGACATTTTCTGCCGTGATGCCCATATGGTATTGGTTATACACATCCCACAAGCCATCGACGATCATGGTGTCGACCAACTTGGTGTCACCCATACGGAAACCATCGCGTGAACCATTGAGCACGTGTGGCGAAGCGCTCATGTTTTCCTGACCACCGGCGATGATGACATCCGCATCACCCGCCTTGATTGCCTGCGCGGCCAAGTGCGTCGCTTTCAAACCGCTGCCGCAGACTTTATTGATGGTCATGGCTGGAACCATGGCTGGTAAACCGGCCTTGATCACGGCTTGACGTGCGGCATTCTGGCCCACGCCGGCAGTCAACACTTGACCGAGCAATACTTCATTGACTTCTTCGCCGCTCAAGCCGATTTTGGCGAGCAAACCCTTGATGACGATGGCACCGAGTTCTGAGGCGGGGATTTTTGACAAAGAACCACCGAATTTACCTACAGCGGTACGGCCGGCAGCTACGATAACGACGTCTTGCATAAAAATTCTCCTGTTTTTTCAAAAAATGCAGCACAGTCAGCGTACCGTTTTGTTAGCAACGCGACTACCCTACAGAGTACACCAGCTCTAGCCTGTGTAAGCTCCAAGGCAAAAAAAAAGCTCCTGCCGGTAACAGGAGCCTTTCTATCAGCGCTTGAAGAACACGCTGTAAATCAATTTATTTCTTTTTGCCTGTGGCTTTTTCAGCAGCTTGGGTGAATTGCTGAGTTGCTTTGCTCAGGTTTTCTTCCAAAGTTTGCACAGCTTGTTTCGTTGTTTTCGACAATTGTTCGTAGCCGGCGTTAATATTGCCAACAACAGATTTCAGTGCAACAACAGCTTGTTCCGAACCGGCAGGAGCATTTTTAGTGACTTCGTCGATCAAGGAGATGACTTTAGTGTTTGTTTCAGCGATATGGGCTTCAACCGCTTTCGTGAATTCTTGCTGAGTAGCATTAGTGATACTGGCCAAGTGACGACCATATGCCAAGGCTTTTTCAGCGCTTGGTTGAGCTTGAGCAGCTGTCAAAGTGAAGAATTCTTGTGGGTCTTTCGCGCTCAACAATTGTTTTGCAGCAGCAGTGCTTTCTTCGAAGCTCGCTTTGGCAGCGTTAACATTCAAGGAAAACAATTGTTCGAAGCCTTCGAAAGCTTTTTTGTTCAAGGCTGTCACGGAAGCGAATTGGGCTTCTAGGCTAGCTTTAGTCGAGGCGATAAATTGTTCTGGTGTAGTAGTCATAACATTCTCCGTTTGGAAGTAGGGTAATCGGCAGCGCTATCAACAAATTTTCGAATGGTGCACCGCAACAAACCCGATTTTACACCAGCCGTAAAAAACGTCAAGCTTTTTTTGTGCGACGCAACAAAATGAACTAAATGATATCATTTATTATTTTAGCACTAAGCCTGATGCGGGTTTGCGGCCGATATCATGTTTTCAGGCCGGTAAAACGGTGTTGAAAACTGATGTTTTTTTGCCTCAAAGGCAAGTAAATCCTGTTTATTCTGCAGCCCGCCGGCATAGCCACTCAGTGCGCCGCTGGCGGCGATCACGCGGTGGCAAGGAATCAGGATGGAGAGTGGATTACGAGCATTGGCCGAACCGACGGCACGCACCGCGCCGGGCTTGCCTATGCTTTGCGCCAACTCGCTGTAGCTGCGGGTTACTCCGGCTGGGATGGTTTGCAGCGCACGCCAGACCGTTTGTTGGAATGCCGTGCCGCCACTGATATCGAGGGGTAAATCAAAGGCGACGCGGATGCCAGCAAAATATTGCTGTAATTGCAATTCCGCAGCCAACAACAAGGGATGCTCTGGCGCAGAGTGCCAAGCGGCGCTGCCTTTGAAATGCCGATGTGATTCAAAGTAGACACCGCTGATGCCCTGTGTGCTGGCGGCAATCAATAGCGGGCCCAGCGGACTGGCGTAAGTGAGCATGTTCATAAGTTTTCCTTCTTGTGAGCTGACGCAGCATCCGCGCTCAGCGATTGCCACAGCAGCAGAGCCGCATACGAGCGCCACGGTGACCAGTCGGCTGAGCGCGCCAGTAATTGTTTTTCACTACAACGCGGACTCGGCGCGGGAGCGAGCTGCGCCGCAGCTTTTTGCAAGCCGAGATCACCGGCAGGAAAGGCATCGGGAAAACGCATGGCACGCATGGCAACGTATTGGGCCGTCCACTCACCGATGCCACGCAAAGCTTTCATCTTCGCGATCCATTCATCTTGCGAGCCTGGCCGCTCAAAACCGTTCTCTAAAGCAAACTGCGCCACCACTTGCAGCGTCGCCGCACGAGCACCAGGCATGCCGAGACCGGCCAAGTCGGAAATGGAGGCGGCAAGCAATTGTTGCGGCGTCGGGAAATGCCTGTTCACTTCGGCAAATGGCGTCCGCACCACATCGCCGAAACGCCCGACCAAACGACCGGCTACGGTACTGGCACCGGCCACACTGACCTGCTGACCGAGCACGGCCCGCAGTGCCAGCTCGAAACAATCAAAGGTCCCCGGCACACGCAAGCCTGGCGTGGCAGCCAATTGGAGCGCGAGCATGCTGTCTTTCTGCAACTGTTGTTCTATGCTGTCGGGATTGGCTTCCAAATCAAATTGCTCGCGTATTCTGGCCAATACGCTCAATACCACCGGCACCAGAGTCGGCGCCAGTTCGACGCATAACTGATGACTTTTTTCACTATGGCTGACTTTCAACCAGCCGCTGTAGGCACCGATACGCACGCTGCGCACATACGCCAGCCCCTTGCCATCGACGATCACCGCTTCGAGTCCGTGCATGGCGCGGCCGCGCAAATATTGCATCAAGGCGTCCCACGCATAGGGTGGACGATACGCCAAGCGCAGGCAAATGCCACCGCCGGGCGCGCTGCTGCTGCGACGCATGGCCCCGGGTGCCATGCCATAGCGTTGTAAAAACAGGGCATTGAAACGTCGCACGCTGCCGAAACCGGCCGCATAGGCGAGTTCGGTCAAGCTTAATGACGTCTCGTGCAGTAATTTTTTAGCAAACAACAAGCGTTGAGTTTGCGCCAACTCCACCGGCGTGACACCGAATTCCTGCAGCACCACCCTTCGCATCTGTCGCGACGACAGCCCGACTTGCTGCGCCAAGACTTCGACACTGATGTCGTTCAATGCGCCATCGGCGATCCGTTTCCAAATTGCATGAGCCAGATTTTGTTGCAGCGCATACGGTGCCAACTCAGGGCGACAGCGCAGACAGGGGCGAAAGCCGGCCGCCTCGGCAGCGGCGGCGTAGCGAAAGAAGGTACAGGAGCTTGCACGCGGGGTTTTTGCCGGACAAATCGGCCGACAGTAAATACCGGTGGTTTTGACACCGGTAAAGAAGACACCATCAAAACGGCTGTCTCTGGCCTCCAATGCGCGGTAGCAATGCTCGCCGTCGATGGCCGGTGCTGCCTGGCTTGGCGTAAGGGACAATGGCATAGTAAGACCTGCTCCGGTGTGCATAGTCGGAAGGCGCCGACGGCGCTGTATAGCTTCCTTTATACGCGGCCCGGCCCTCTGCTTCCAGCCATTTTCGGACGCCACTAAAAAAAACCGCAGACTGGCTGCGGTGGGTTCGAGCAGACGACGCGGACAACTACGCAAGAATGACGAGGCGAGAGCATGGGGGAGTGACATGTCTGCCGTTAGAGTAATGATACCGACTGAAAACCCTAGTCAGGTTTTTGATGAGGGCTTATTCGAGTTTCCAAACGAAGTCAACTTTGGCCCAGCTCTGATCGGCTTTGCCATCTTTGGTACCGGGTTTGAATTTACACTGGCTCAGCGCACCCAAGGCAGCTTTGTCCAGGCTTTTCGAACCGCTCGATTTTTCCACTTTCGATTCCATCACCTTGCCATCCGCGCCGACCAAAAAACCCATGGAGACGGTGCCGGTTTCTTCATTCATCAAGGCAGCTTTCGGATATTTCGGCGCATCGCAGGATTTACTATCCATCAGCGGTGCGCTGTCGGCCGCCATGGCGGAAGCGGCAACGGTCAACAACAAAGTACAAAGCAAGGTAGAGAGCGGAGAGGTAGTCATGATCGTTTTCGTTTCTGATAAATATAAAGTGCCCGTCAGGCGTTGCTGGTAATACCTACTGCTATCTGCAGTGCCAGCTTAAAATTCTTCCCAGCCATCGTCGGCCGCCGCTTTTTTCGCTGCCGAACGTGCTGGCGGCAAAGATTTCATCGGCGTCACACGTTTCTTGTTAAGCGGGGCGACTCGGGCCGAGGCTTCGACGCGTCGCGCTGGCAGCGCGGCTGGCCGCTGCACAGCGGCCGGCGCATGGCCACCGAGTTTGAATACGCTCACTACCTTGGCCAATTCTGCCGCCTGATCTTGCAAGCTCTGCGCCGCGGCGGCCGCTTGTTCAACCAAGGCGGCATTCTGTTGCGTGACGCTATCCATTTCTATGATGGCGTGATTGACTTGTTCTATTCCTGCGCTTTGTTCCTGACTCGCGGCGGTAATCTCGGCCATGATATCGGTGACCTGTCTGACGCTCGTGACCACTTGGTCGATCGTGACGCCGGCCTGCCCGACCAGTTTTGTGCCGATTTCGACTTTTTCCACCGAGGTGTCGATCAGGTTTTTAATTTCCTTGGCGGCTGCGGCACTGCGCTGTGCCAAATTGCGCACTTCTGCCGCCACGACGGCAAAGCCACGACCTTGCTCACCGGCTCGGGCCGCTTCGACCGCCGCGTTCAAAGCCAGAATATTGGTCTGGAAAGCAATGCCGTCGATCACGCTGATAATGTCGACGATTTTGCGCGAGGATTCATTGATCGAACCCATGGTATCGACCACTTGCGCGACCACCACGCCACCTTGGCGCGCCACTTCGGAAGCGGAGGCGGCCAATTGGTTGGCTTGACGCGCATTGTCAGCATTCTGTTTGACGGTGCTGGTCAACTCGCGCATCGATGAGGTGGTTTTTTCCAGCGAGCTGGCTTGCTGTTCGGTACGCGCAGAGAGATCCAAGTTACCGCTGGCAATTTCGCTCGAGGCGGTGGCGATGGTATCGGTGCCGGAACGAACCTGGGTGACGATGTTAACCAAGCTGTCGCGCATGCTTTTCATTTCAAAAATCAAACTGGCCTCATCACCGGAGACGACGGCGATATCGCTGGCGAGTTCACCGGCGGCAATTTGACCGGCGATCCGCGCCGCATAATCGGGCTCACCGCCCAATTGACGCAACAAACTGCGACTGATGAACAAGGCTGCACTGATGCCGCCAAGCAAAGCCAAAGCACCGAGGATGAGCATAAGACTGGTCGCGGCTTTAAAGGCAGAATTAGCTTCGTCGGCGACTTGCTGATTGACTTGATCTTCGAGCTTCACCAGTTCATCGAGGGTATCGAGCCAACTTTGCTGTATCGGGCGAACTTTTTTGATCAAGCCTATCGTCGCCACTTCAGGATTATTTCCCAAACCGAGTTCCTGTGCTTTGGCCGGCAAGGCGGCGGCGGCCGTTTCACGCTCTTTCAACTTAGTCAGCAAAGCTTTTTTATCGGCATCGGGCGCGCCATTGAGTTCGCTCAGTTTGAGCAGTTTTTCATTGGCTAGCTCGTATTTCTTCGATTGTTCGGCGATTTTCGCCAAATCCTTTTCCATGTCAGCCGCATCGTTGAGCAGCGTCAAATTGCGCAGCGAAACCAAGCGGTCATAGACGATGGCACGCATATCCAAAGCCAAACGGCTTTCGACATTGCTGACATTGACGATACTTTCCAGTCGTCCCTGTATCTGCGCCATGCGCGATATACCAACAACGGTGACGGCAACCAGCAATGCCAATACCAGGGCAAAACCCAGCCCCAGACGTTTACTCACGGTCATAGTTGAAAAATTCATTTACTTGTCTGGTTCGGTAGATGTGGGGGGAAACAGCTTCGGCTCGATGCGCTGATCGGGCCCAACTCTGTGCGGCGCTGTGCATAAAAATACACCGGCGTATGTAAAATTATTTACATCTTACAAGGAGTAAATATACTGTACTTTTGCTTGTCAGCAATTTGTTTTTTTGCCTCTTTTTATCAGTAAATGCGCGCTGTTGTCAGAAACTTCAGTTTAGATGGGCTTTTATTAAGTAATCTGTGATGCATCAATATGGTGCGAATTAATTTTGCATTGTGAAAGAAAGCAAGTTCTGAATATTCTTCGGTAAGGCCGGCGATTTCTCCGCTCCGGTGCTGACTATTTGCCATTTGATATACGCCATCATTATTTTGATATGGCAGGGCCTATCCTCGATGCTACTCTTGCGTGTATCTACTGACGCGCGCAAAAAAGTGTCATTTCACAACAGTTTTCGCTACGGAGTCCGCATGTCTGCCCCGCTTCGCTATTATTTTCAGCATCAAGTTCACTCTGTCGATCAGATGCCGCTTACCCGCACCCTGTTGCAGCACTTGCGCGAGGATTTACATTGCACCGGCACCAAAGAAGGCTGCGCCGAAGGCGATTGCGGCGCGTGTACGGTGGTGATTGCCGATTTACACGAGGGTGAAGTCAGGATGCAATCGGTTAATGCTTGCCTGCAATTCATGCCTACCTTGGCCGGGAAAGCGATTTTTACCATCGAAGATTTAACAGAAAAGCAGTGTTTACATCCAGTTCAACAAGCACTGGTGGAGTGCCACGCGTCACAATGCGGTTTTTGTACGCCGGGGTTTGCCATGTCTTTATGGGATTTGTATTTACAAAACCCGGCACTGCCGCTGCCGCGACGTCAGATTGACATCGCTTTGTCGGGAAATCTGTGTCGTTGCACCGGCTATCGCCCGATTATTGCCGCAGCACAAAAAATGACGACTTTGCCGCGCGTCGATTTTGACCGCCAAGCGCTCAAGCTCGCCTTGACGGCGCTCGATGACGGCCAGCCATTCAGTTACCAGCATGCCGGCCAAGCGTTTCACGCGCCACGTAGTTTGGCGCAGTTGTTGACCTTGCGCGAGGCCCATCCGCAGGCGACGCTGTTGGCTGGCGGCACTGATATCGGCTTGTGGGTCAACAAGCAATTTCGTGATCTCGGCAGTGTGATTTACCTCGGCCAGGTCAACGAGCTATGCCAGGTCAGCCAGGTCGATGGCCTACTGTGTATCGGTGCCGGTGTCAACCTGGACGATGCATATCGGGAAGTAAGTGCCTACTATCCGCAATTGACCGAGCTCTGGCAACGCTTTGCCTCGCTGCCGATACGCCATGTCGGCACGCTGGGCGGCAATGTCGCCAACGGCTCGCCCATCGGTGATTCCATGCCTTGGTTGATCGCACTCGGCAGCCGCATCGTACTGCGCAGTGTGCGCGGCGAGCGCGAACTGGCGCTGGAAGATTTTTATCTCGGCTATCAACAGAAAGACTTGCAAGCCGATGAAATCGTCGCCGCCCTGCGCATTCCACTGCCACAGCCCGGGCAAATTTTTCGCGTGTATAAATTGGCCAAGCGCTTTGATCAAGATATTTCAGCACTCTGTGCCGCTTTTTCTGCTCACCTCGAGGGCGAGCAGTTGTCGCAAGTACGCATCGCCTGTGGCGGCATGGCCGCGACTCCAAAGCGCGCTACCCACGCCGAAGCGCAATTGCAAGGGCAAGCCTGGGACGAAACGAACTTGTGCGCGGCCATGAAGGCATTGGCGCAGGATTATGCGCCGCTCTCGGATTTGCGTGCCAGTGCAGACTACCGCATGCAAGCGGCCGGCAATTTATTACGGCGTTGGTGGTTGGAAACTCGGCCGCAGGCGCCTCTGCCGGCACATGAAGTCAATGCTTTTGCAGCGGAGTTGCCATGACGAATACTGCCCATGAGGCGACTCATGCCGCTGCCACCCCCGTGGTCGGCCACTCCCATCAGCATGAATCGGCGCGGCTACATGTGAGCGGTAGCGCCACCTATACCGACGATATTGCCGAACTACATGGCACGCTGCACGCCGCCTTAGGCTTGTCGACGGTGGCGCACGCACGTCTGCGCGCGCTCGATCTGAGCGCCGTGCGCGCCGCGCCTGGGGTGCTGGCGGTATTGTGCGCGGCCGATTTTCCCGGCACGAATCAATGCGGCCCCATCATTCAGGATGAGCCTATCTTGGCCGAAGACGTGGTCGAATATGTCGGCCAAGCAATGTTTATTGTCGTCGCCAATAGCCACGAGCAGGCACGCCGCGCCGCGCGTTTGGCGCAGGTCGATTATGAACTGTTGCCGGCCGTGCTAGATGCCCGTGCCGCCCATGCCGCGCAGTCGTATGTGCTGCCGCCATTGGCACTGGCGCGCGGCGATGCCGCCGCTGCGCTGGCCACGGCAGCGCATAGCTTGTCTGGGCAATGGCAAGTCGGCGGACAAGAGCAGTTTTATCTCGAAGGCCAGATCGCCTATGCGCTGCCACAGGAAGATGGGGCGCTGCGGGTACTGTGCTCGACCCAACATCCCAGTGAGATGCAACACATCATCGCGCACGCCCTGGCATTACCGACGCACAGCGTGCAAGTCGAATGCCGGCGCATGGGCGGCGCCTTCGGCGGGAAAGAATCACAATCGTCCTTGTGGGCCGCCGCCGCCGCCTTATGCGCTTGGCGGCTGCAACGTCCGGTCAAGTTGCGCGCCGATCGCGATGACGATATGCAAGTTACCGGCAAACGCCATGATTTCCATTACGCTTACGAAGTCGGCTACGACGATAGCGGGCTCTTGCTCGGTGCCCGCTTAGAACTGATTGCCCGTGCCGGCTATTCGGCGGATCTGTCGGGCCCGGTGGCGACGCGCGCGATTTGCCATGTCGATAATACCTATTTTCTCTCCGATGTCGACATCCGTGCCTTCTGTGCCAAAACCAATACGCAATCCAATACCGCCTTTCGCGGTTTCGGCGGCCCGCAAGGCGCACTGTTGATCGAACATGTGATCGATGAAATTGCGCGTGCCTTAGGGCTCGATCCGCTCGATGTCAGAAAACGTAATTTTTACGGACGCAACGCTGCCGAGGGCCGCAATGTCACCCATTACGGCCAAACAGTCGTCGACAATGTGATCCACGAATTGGTCGCCGAACTGGAAGAAAGCAGCGCTTACCGCGCACGTCGCGTGGCGATTGCCGAATTCAATGCGCGCAGTCCGATACTGAAAAAAGGCTTGGCGCTGACGCCACATAAATTCGGCATTGCCTTCAACGTTACCCATCTCAACCAAGCCGGCGCCCTGGTACATGTGTATCTCGACGGCTCGATCTTGGTCAATCATGGTGGCACCGAGATGGGCCAAGGCTTGCACACCAAGGTTTTGCAAGTGGTGGCACACGAACTCGGCGTGCCCTTGGCAGCCTTGCGCATCAGCGCCAGCGACACCGCCAAGATCGCTAACACTTCGGCCACCGCCGCCTCCACCGGTGCCGATCTCAACGGCAAGGCAGCACAAGACGCGGCGCGGCGGATTCGTCTGCGCTTGGCCGAATTTGCCGCCGCTACCTGGGGCGGCAGCGCCACTGCCGTGCGTTTCGAGGCCGGTACGGTCGCCGTCAATGGCACGCTGATGGGATTTGCTGAATTAGTGCAGAAAGCGTATCTGGCCCGAGTTCAACTATGGTCCGATGGCTTCTATGCCACACCGCAATTGCACTGGAATGGCAAAACCATGAATGGCAACCCGTTTGCCTATTATGCGTATGGTGCGGCGGTGTCGGAAGTACAGGTCGATACCCTGACTGGGGAATGGAAACTGTTGCGCGTCGATGCCTTATACGATGCCGGTCAATCACTCAATCCGGCACTCGACATCGGCCAAGTGGAAGGGGCGTTCATTCAAGGCATGGGTTGGTTGACCACCGAAGAGTTGGTCTGGAACGCGGCTGGTAAGCTGATGACACATGCGCCGTCGACCTATAAAATACCAGCGATTTCCGATTGCCCGGAAGATTTTCGGGTGGCGCTGTTTAATAACAGCAATCCGTTTGACAGCATACACCGCTCAAAAGCGGTCGGCGAACCGCCCTTGCTGTTACCATTCTCGGTCTTTTTCGCCATCCGCGACGCCATCTCCAGCTTGGCCGGACATCGCCACGCCCCGGCCTTGGCCGCACCGGCTACCAGCGAAGCCATTTTGCGCGCGATCAGCGCGCTCCCTACAGAGAAGCCCTAATTTATGCCAATTACCGCCGCCTTTCGTGCCAGCCTGTTGTATTTTCATGCTGATCCGCGCCTACAAGAACAGGCCATGCACTGGCATCGTGATGGTTTGCTGCTGCTTGATGGCGACAAAATCAGCGCCGCCGGCGATTACCACGCCTTGCAAGCGCTGCTGCCGCCTGACTTGGTAGTGCAACACTTTCCCGGCAAAATTTTACTGCCCGGCTTCATCGATACCCACATTCATTACCCGCAAACCGACATGATCGCCTCGCCCGCGCCGGGCTTGCTACCGTGGTTGGAAAAATATACTTTCCCCAACGAACGGCGCTTCAGCGACGCGACCCATGCCGACGAGGTGGCGAAATTTTTCATCGATGAATTGCTGCGCAGCGGAACCACCAGCGCCATGGTGTACTGCAGCGTGCATCCGCAATCGGTCGAATCCTTATTCGGCGAGAGTGAACGGCGTAACTTGCGCATGATCGCCGGCAAAGTCATGATGGACCGCAATTGCCCGGAATTTTTACGCGATACGCCCGAGAGCAGCGCCCGCGAGAGCGAACAATTGATCAACAAATGGCATGGTCGTGGCCGCGCACTGTATGCGATTTCACCGCGCTTTGCGCCGACGTCGAGCGCGCAGCAATTACATTTGGCCGGTGAACTGGCGCAACAATACCCGACTACCTATATTCAAACCCATGTGGCAGAAAACCGCGATGAATGCGATTGGGCACGTGCGCTGTTCCCGCAGGCGCGCAGCTATCTCGATATTTACGACCAGGTCGGTTTGATGCGCGAGCGCGCCATGTATGCCCATTGCGTTTGGCTCGACGATACCGACCGGAGGCGACTGGCCGAGACCGGCTCGGCTATTTCCCTGTGTGCAAGCTCGAATTTATTTCTCGGCAGCGGCTTGTTCGATTTCGCTGCTGCCGATGCGGCCGGCATCGCCCTGTCGTATGGCAGTGATGTCGGCGGCGGCACCACGTTTTCGATGTTGCAGGTAATGAACGAAAGCTACAAAGTCGCACGCATGGGCGGCCATTATTTGCCGGCCCTGACGATGTTCTACAGCGCCACCTTGGGTGCCGCGCGCGCCTTGCAACTCGAGGGCCAAATCGGCAGTTTCGCCGCCGGCTGCGAAGCCGACTTCATCGTGCTCGACCCGGCCGCCACGGCCTTGTTGGCACGCCGCAGCAGTCACTGCGACTCATTGGAAGAATGTTTGTTTGTGCTGGCCATGTTGGGCGATGACCGCTGTATCGCGGCCACGTATGCGGCTGGGCAGCTTGTGCATCAACGCTAATCGGCAAGGCTGCCGCTCATAATCCTCGTCGTTAAGAGGCTGTCGCAAAAGCCTGATGAACGCTTTTTTACATCTGAAACACCGCATACCTCGTCATTCCCGCATGCCACAGCCTCGTCATTCCCGCATGCTTTTGGCGGGAACCTAGTGTCGTTTTTCACACTGAAAATGCCACAATTTCTGGCATTTTCAGTTAACCACGAACGCCGCTGGATTCCTGCCAAACACTCGCAGGAACGACGTTATATGAAAAAAGCCCCCGATATTGCTATCGGGGGCTTTTTCTTGACAGAACAAGGGCATCGCTGCCGCTGTCAGATCAACACAGATTTAGAACTTGTAGTTACCGCGAACATACAGGGCACGACCGTATACATCAGCATAACGTGGATCGTAACCGGCAGCATTACCGACAACCGATGGTTGCAAGGACAATGGTGGGGCACGATCAAACAGATTGCGGATACCGGCTGTGACGCTGATAGTTTTGCTGTAATCGTACTTACCTTGCCAATCGAAGGTTGTATACGATGGAACTTTCAAACCAGCAAACGCGGTAGTCGCACCGAGTGAACCGTCAGCCTTGACCAAATACACACCGCTGTCGGCTGTATAAGCTACATCTCTGTAACCGGATTTGTAGTTAGCCGACAAAGCATTGGTGAACTTGCCAGTTTGCAGGGACGCACCCAGATGCATCTGAATACGGAACACTACGGCTTGATCCGCACCGAACTGACCCAGATCGCTGTTGACTGTACCACCTGGTGAGAGCGTGTAGTCTTGCTTCATCATGTAAGTACCAGTGAAGCTGGTGCTCAGATTACCGATAGGTGTAGCAGTGCGATAGCTGGTATCCCAGTCAATACCTTGGTAATGAGCAACACCACCATTCAATGGGAATTGCTGCAAGGCGATTGTCGCGCCGGATACTGCATCAACATAACCATCGACGAACAGGTTTTTATACACGGCCGGGTTGGAGAACGCTACTTGCTGCGCAATACCACTCGACAAGACTTGGTTTTTGATTGTGACATTCCACAGATCGAGACCGAGTGACAAGCCTTTGAGCGGGTCAACACGGAAACCTAAGGTCCATTGTGTCGATTTTTCCGGTTTCAAACCGCCATCACCAGACAAACCATTACCACCTGTCAGCAAGTCATACTGCGAGCTACCTGGCAAGCAATTTGGCGAACCTGGCAATGGGCATGGGAAGCTGTTCGAGCTGCCACCGTAAGAAACGGCACCGGCCAGATCAGAGATCGCTGGTGCTTTAAAGCCTGTACCGTAAGCACCACGGAACAGCAAAGTTTCTTGCGGTGTCCAACGGAAGCTCAACTTGTACGTTGCGGCGCTGAAAGTATTGCCAAGATCAGCAGCGGCCAATTTAGGTTGTACGCCAGAAACTGGATCTACCGTTGACGAATAGACTTGTTCACTATGGGTACGACCAAAGCTGTCATAACGACCGGAAATGGTGGCTTCCAGAGTCTTTGTGATTGGCAGCAACAATTCGCCATAAACGCCATAGTTATTGCGTTTTGCGTCGAATGGTGCGGCACCGTAGCTGCCACCCAATGGGAAGTTAGTCAAGTTTTCCGAACCTTGCAAACCATTACCGTACAACAGCAGATCGCTGTAGTTGGTCGAATAGTGCTGAGTCGAATAATCGGCACCCATGGAGATGATCGATGTACCGCCTGGCAAATCAAACCAATCATGCTGAGCGCCAACGTGGGCAGTATTCATGTCCGACACCGTGGTCGAGAACAAAGTACCGTTCAACAATGCCGGTTGCAAGGCGGAGCCTGAAGAACCACCGAGTGGGTCAACTGAGCCGGCACCGACCAAGGCATTGAATTTTTCAGCATCGAGGAAGCCGCCGGCCGAATAATCTTTCACCGTGCTGCGTGACAGAGTCAAGCTGGCTTTGTAATTCCAACCGGAAACCAAGCCGTCAATACCCATGGCGAAATGCTGCGCATTGGTGTTGTAATCATCAGCACGGCCGCCTGTGGCGATCGGGCGATAACCCATTTTGACTGGCGATTTGGAACCCGATGGGTTGTACAAATCGAGGTTGTTGGCTGCCAAGAAAGGCAAGACATAATTGTTGTACAGGTTAGTGTACTTGCCAGGGCCGATCGCCAAAGGCTGCGATGGTGGCGCAAACTGTGCTTTCACATCGACGGTCGACATGATCAATTCGGCCCACGCTGTGGTGTCGTCATTGATCTTCAAAGTGCCTTTCAACAAGCCGCTGTCGCGGACTGTCGATGGATTGTCTTCAACGAAAGAAGCGAAGTTGAAGTTGCAATAGCCACCGGCAGCAGCGCCTGGGCCGGCTGGTGTTGTCAGGAAGTTCGAGTAAGGATTGCCGCAGTTACCATTCTTCGTATAGTAAGGGCTGACGGTATACACCGTTTGTGTTCCCTTGGTCTGTGCTGCACCTTTTGGTACGGTAGGAATGAACAGATTGCCCGGTTCATTGTTACTGCTGGTACCAAGGTAGCGATAGGCTTGACCATTGGAATTGAAATTGATGATGCCGCCAGCTTTGGAGAAATCACGCTGACTGGCACGGATGCTGCCTTCATAATCGTGGCTGTACGAAGCCAAGACGTTGAAGCCGTCGGTGTCCAGATCACCCCAGCCTTTGCTCAGACCGGCGCTGTAGCTGCGGCCGCCCGGGTGCTGTGGCACGTTGTAGTTGAAGAAGGCATTGCCGTCGGTTTTGTTTTTCTTGGTGATGAAATTGACCACGCCGGCAATCGCGTCGGAGCCATAAGTCGCCGAAGCGCCATCAGTCAGAATTTCGACGCGTTCGATCGCGTCAAGTGGAATACTTTCCAGATTGACCGAGAAACCGCCGCCGGCCGTATTACCTTGCAATGCAGGGGCCATACGTTGGCCATCCAACAAGACCAAGGTGTATTTCGATTGCATCGAGTGCAGTGCTGCCGTCGTGCCACCACCACCACCGGTGTTGATCGAGCTGGCAGCTGGTACGAAACCTTGCATGGCCGGCAGATTTTGCATCAACTCGGTGACCGAAGTCGCGCCCGATTTTTTGATGTCTTCCGCTGTCAGTGTTTGAACTGGCAATGCGCCTTCTTTAGCGATACGTTTGATCGACGAACCGGTAATTTCAATACGTTGTGTACTTGACGCAGCTTCTTCTTGCGCCATGACTGGCTGTGCCAGTGCTCCGACTGCGACGCCACCTACGAACATCAGGCGTACGGATCGCGATATCATTTTTTCTACCATCACGGAAACTCCTCCAAGGAAATTATTTTCATTACATTAATTGTTCAACCAACTTATCGCTGACCTACAAAATGCATGCTGTCCACAAACACTGATTCAAAAAAGGCCTTCGCACTACCTATTGCGTCAATTCAAGGCCAAAACCCCGCTTCACGTAAATTTTGTAAAACTGTGTAAAGTAATTATGAAAAAATATTTATGTTCCATGGAACCATTTTGCGTAAGAGCATGTCAACTGCGACTTTATTGCGGTGGCGCAAAAAAACCACACATGAAAAATTAAGACTTATAATTTAGTCAATTTATTCATACTTCGCGGTGCAAACTGTGGTTTTCGTAACTATTTGGTGCAAATACGG
>NZ_JASJVS010000031.1:0-49972 GCF_035019605.1 Undibacterium sp. 5I2
CACTTATTCACCCGATTCCTCGCGCCAAGCATGCGAACAATTTGAATGAAAAATTACCACAAAGACAAAGTCTTGTAATTTTTTGCAAATAAATTCCATCTTTTTTTCAAAAAATGTAAATTTCTACGCCAAAAAATTTCAGACCGCGCATAAAACCATTTCTCTATATTACCTGTCAATAGCTTCAAAGCACCATTTCCCTGAAAAACAACAAGCTGTATTCTGCCAAATATTTTACGCGAAAGGAAATGCTGTGTTTTGTGCTTTGCAGCAATTAATTGGTGCACTTTCTCTCTATGACAAACTATTTATTTAATTATTTGCCTACAAGCGCGATGTGACGAATAAAATTCACTTCAACGCGAAATACCAGCATCAAGCCAGCATAAAACTTGCAAAAATTGTGCCAGTTTTTCTCACGCTTTTAATGCGTCACAACAAATAAAAAAACCTTGCACGCCATTCCAACGGGAATTCCCTGTTCAGTTTATCGCAAAGCGCACAGATTCGGTGCAAGAGAAAATGATAAATAATTTTTACAGGCATAGGCAAATCTATCGATCTTACGCTAAGGTTACGGCGTTTCCATCGCGCACCAAGGCAAAGCCGGTACGGTGCGCCATCCGGACGACACCGATCACCGTAGTAAGAGGAACATCTGATGATTTTTAGCTTCACGGCGGCATCTTCTGCCCGCCACCATTGCCGTCGCCTCATGGCGAGCGCGGCCCTGTTGTTGGCTGCCCTGGCAAACGGAGCGGCGAGTGCCGCCAGCGCGCCAGCAACGCCCGCTACGAGCAAGGAATTGCGCACGGTCTTCATCGCCACCGAAACCGGCTTTGATCCCGCCGTCACCCGCGACATCTATTCCAACGCCATCATCGAAGCCGTGTTTGACCGGCTGTATGGCTATGATTACCTGGCCAGCCCAGCCAAAATCATTCCCGAGGCGGCCGCCAGTTTGCCCGAGGTATCGGCCGACGGCATGAGCTATACCATACGCTTGAAACAGCATATCGTGTTTGCCGACGACCCGGCGTTTCAGGGTAAGACCCGCGAACTGACGGTGAATGACTTTGTGTATTCATTCAAGCGCCTGATGGATCCACGTATCGCCTCGCCGCACCAATGGCTGCTGGAAGGGAAAATCGTCGGCCTCGATGCGCTGGCCGAACAAGCTAAAAAAAGCGGCAAATTTGATTACGATGCCAAGGTGCCCGGCTTCGAAGTACTCGATCGCTACACGCTGCGGCTACACCTAACCCGGCCCGATTACAATTTGCCCATGATACTGGCGTATACCGCGGCCTCGGCGGTAGCGCGCGAAGTGATCGAGCAATATCGGGATTTGCAAGGCCAAGCGATGGCTAACCCAGTTGGCACCGGCCCGTATCAATTGGACGAATGGGTACGCGGCGCGAAAATCGTGCTCGCAGCAAGTAAAACTTATCGCGAGGAATACTGGCATTTCACCGGCAACGGCACGGCGGTCGACCAAAAGATCATCGCCGCCATGGAAAACAAGCGCATCCCGCAAATTGACCGTATCGTGATCAATATCATCGTCGAAGCGCAATCGCGCTTGCTGGCCTTTCAACAAGATCAAATCGACTTGTTCGAATTAAGCTCCGGGCTCTCGCCTCAAGTGATCCGCAACAACCGCCTCAAACCAGAATTGGCTGCCAAGGGCGTGCAACTCTCGCACGTCATTCAGCCGGAATTGGTGACGCAATATTGGAATATGCGCGACCCGGTGGTGGGTGGCTTAGCCAAAGAAAAAATCGCGCTGCGCCGCGCGATTGCCATGGCCTATGACGTCGAGGAAGAAATTCATGTGATCGCCCATGACCAAGCCGTCGCTTTGCAATATCCGATACCACCGGGCGTGGTCGGTCACGATCCCGATTACGTCAGCAGTATTCAATATGATTTACCGGCGGCCAATGCCCTGCTCGATCGCTTCGGCTATCGGCTCGGTGCCGATGGCTTTCGTCGTCTGCCCAACGGTGCGCCGCTGACCATCACCTACACGTCCACGCCCGACTCCAGCGGTTATGTGCAAGCTGAATTCTGGAAAAAAACCTATGACAAACTGAAAATCCGCATGAAATCGGATTTCCGGCCCTTTGCCGAAATTTTGAAAGCCGAAAAAAATTGCCAGCTTACTCAGCGCAACGCCCCATGGTTAGCCGACTATCCGGACGCCGATAATTTCATGCAATTGTTTTACAGTAAAAATATCTATATGAATAACAACGGCTGCGTCGCGATTCCAGCTTACGATCGCTTATATGAACAAAGTCAAAAGCTGCCGGCCGGTGCCGCACGCGACCGGCTTTATCATAAAATGGCACGCATCATGGAAGTGTATTCGGCCCAGCGCATCACGGCCGTTCCGTATACCAATTACCTGCTGCAAGCGCGCGTGATCGGTTACAAGAAACACCCTATCATGCATACCGAATGGCGCTACCTTGACATCGATCCCAAACAATAACCCGGACTCAGCACCTCTATGAGCACTTATATCCTGCGTCGCCTGTGGCAGATGGCACCGACCCTGCTCGGCGTGATCCTGCTGGTATTTTTCTTATTCAACTGGGTAGGCGGCGATCCGGCCTACCTGTTGGCTGGAAAAATGTCCAACCCCGAACAAATCGCCAATATCCGCACACAACTCGGCATTGACCAGCCGTATTACGTGCAATTATGGATTTTCATCAAGCAAATTGTGACTTTCGACTTCGGCAACAGTTGGAGCACCGGCGAAGCCGTCTCCGCCATCCTCAAGAGTCGGCTCGGCCCTTCGTTGACGGTGCTGGTGCCGCTGACCCTACTTGAAAGTGTGCTTGCCATCGCCTTGGCTTTGAGTATCGCGTTTCGGCGTGGCTCATTTTCCGACCGTGCCGTGATGATCGCCTGCACCATCGGCATGTCGGTCAGCATCCTGGTCTACATCATCGTCGGCCAATATGTGTTCGCCTTTCAACTGGGCTGGTTTCCAGTACAGGGCTGGAGCAATCATTTTGTCACCAACTTGTTCAAGTACGCGGCCCTGCCGATACTGATCGCGCTGATGGTCAGTGTGGCACCGAATCTGCGTTTATTCCGCAGTTTTATTCTCGATGAAGTCAATCAGGACTATGTGCGCACCGCGCGCGCCAAAGGGGTGCCGGAATGGCGCGTAAAGTGGCTGCATGTGCTGCGCAATGCCGCCATACCCATCGTCACGCACATCATGTCGAATCTGCCGGCGCTGTTGATCGGCGCGTTTCTGATCGAACGCTTCTTTTCGATTCCCGGCATCGGCCGTGAAGTCATTCTGGCAGTTGAGCGCAGTGATTTCCCGGTGATCAAAGCGATCACCGTCTACGTCGCCGCTGCCACCATGTTTTTCAATCTGCTTACCGATCTGCTCTACCAAGCACTCGATCCGCGCATACAATTAAAATAAGGATCGCTCATGATTTCTGCTCCAACGCATACTTCGCCGGGCCTGTGGGCGCTGGCCGCGCGCCGTCTGCGCGCCGACAAAGTAGCCATGGCGGCGCTGACCGTCGTGCTCGCCTTCTTACTGCTCATCAGTTGCTCGGCCTGCGGCTGGCTGGCCGCCGACTGGGAACAAGAAGTCGGCCTCAGCTACGCGCCACCCGGCTTCATCGGTGCCGATGCCGAAGAAACCGGCGCCAGCGCGCCTACCATCGCGCCGGCGGCGGCCAGCAGTATCGAAGACAATGACATCATCGACCCGCTGGCAGTCGAGCTGCGCGAGATCCGCGCCAAGTTGGCACAGGCCGGTAAAGCGACCGTTCTTGAACGGGCAGCCACCCTGCCCTTCGGGGCCGACCGCTGGGGCCACGACATCCTCAAGAAAACCATCAAAGGAGCAGAAACTTCCATCGTCGTCGGCCTCGTCGCCGCCTTTCTGGCCACTCTGCTCGGCACCGTCTTCGGTGCCTTGGCCGGCTATTTCGGCGGCCGCATCGATGATTTTTTCAACTGGTTTTACAGCATTTTCACTGCCATCCCCTATCTGTTACTGATCCTCTCTGTGGCCGCGGTGCTGCAGCAAAAAGGCGTCGGCACCATCGTCCTCATCCTCGCCCTGACTGGCTGGACCGGGCCATTTCGCTTGATGCGCGCCGAATACATGAAACACAAGAACCGCGAATACATCTGGGCGGCCGATGCCATCGGTGCCAGCCATTGGCGCAAAATGGCCTGGCAGATTTTTCCGAATGTCAGCCACGTCGCCCTGGTACAAGTTTCGATACTGGTAGTCGGCTTCATCAAATCGGAAGTGATACTGAGCTTTCTCGGCTTCGGCGTGCCGGTCGGAACGGTTTCCTGGGGCAGCATGCTCAATGAAGCCCAGAATGAATTGATACTTGGAAAGTGGTGGCAACTGACTGCCGCCACCGTCGCCATGGCGGTGTTGGTAACTGCCTTCTCCTTGTTTACCGATGCCTTGCGCGATGCGCTCGACCCCAAGTTAAAGTAAGGAAATCACGATGTCATCCATCGCTACATCGCCGGCATTGCTGGAAGTCGAGAATCTGCAAATCGCTTTTCGCATCAACAAACACGACTATGCCGACACCGTCAAAGGCATTTCGTTTCAGATTCCGTATAACAGCACGGTGGCCTTGGTCGGAGAATCAGGCAGCGGCAAATCGGTCAGCTCGCTGGCCATCATGGGTTTGCTGCCGCCCGACAGTGCCCGTATCGGCAGCGCCAGTGCGATCCGCTTTGAAGGACGCAGCCTGTTGGAATTGAGTCTCGATCAACGGCGTCAACTGTGTGGCAAAGATATTGCCATGATTTTCCAAGAGCCTATGAGTTCGCTCAATCCAGTCTTCACGGTCGGCTACCAGATTGGCGAAGTATTACGCCTGCACATGGGCATGACAGCGCGCCAGGCGCGCGCGCGCGCCATCGCGCTGCTGGAAGAAGTCGGCATTCCCGAGCCCGCCGCCAAGGTCGATGCCTATCCGAGCCAACTTTCGGGCGGCCAACAGCAACGCGTGATGATTGCCATGGCCATCGCTTGCGAACCGAAACTGTTGATCGCCGATGAGCCAACCACGGCGCTCGATGTGACGATACAAAAACAAATCATCGAACTCATCAATGCCCTGCGCATCAAACTGCGCATGTCCGTGCTGTTCATTACCCACGATCTGGCCTTGGTCGGCGAAATTGCCGACCAGGTGATCGTCATGCGTCATGGTGAAATTCGCGAAGCCGGCAGCGTCGACCAGATTTTCTTGCGGCCGCAAGATAGCTACACCCAAGCACTGCTGCATTGCCGACCAAGCTTGGACCAGCGCCCATGGCGCTTGCCGGTGATTGCCGATTTCCTCACGCAAGGCGGCGCGACTACGCTCGCACAACAGCGTCAGCGCGGCCTCGACGGCAGCGAAGCCATCGTGCTCGAGGTAAAGCATTTGAGTAAAAGTTTTTACACTCCCAGCGGCTGGTTCGGCAAAACCGAATTCAAGGCGGTCGATGATGTCTCATTCAAACTGGCACGTGGTAAAACTTTGGGCGTGGTCGGTGAATCGGGTTCGGGCAAAACCACGGTCGGCCTGTGCCTGATGCGTTTGCATGCGGCCAGCCAGGGCCAAGCCTTATTCGACGGGAGAGATATTCTGGCCATGTCGAAAGCAGAATTTTTGCCTTACAAACGGCGCATCCAAATCATTTTTCAAAATCCCTATGCCTCGCTCAACCCGCGCTACACAGTAGGGCAGATACTGACCGAACCGATGCAGATCCATCAAATCGGTGCCGATCGCCAGGCCCGCGAGTACCTCGCGGCGCAATTACTCGATAAAGTCGGCTTGCCGGTCGCCGCCATCGGCCGCTATCCGCATGAATTTTCCGGCGGCCAGCGCCAGCGCATCGCGATTGCACGCTGCCTGAGCATGCAACCGGAAGTCTTGATTTGCGACGAATCAGTATCGGCACTCGATGTCTCGGTACAAGCCCAAGTACTCAATCTGCTGCAAGATTTGCAGGAAGAATTCGGCCTGTCGTATATCTTCATTTCGCACGATCTGGCCGTGGTCAAATACATCGCCGATCAAGTCATGGTGATGCAACAAGGGAAAGTCGTCGAATTGGCGAATTCCGACACCTTGTATCAACAACCGCAGCAAGCCTACACGCGCAATTTACTCAATGCGATTCCGCGCGGGTATGGCGCGCACCGTATCGCCGCAGCTGCTTGATCAGGGAGATGAATATGGATGCCATCAAAAAACTGTTTCGCGAACTCATGCCGGCAGTGGAATTCTGCTCGCTGCGCTTAGTCGATGAAAATCACGAAGAATTGCTGGTACGCCAAAACGTCCTGCAACCACTCCATAGCAAGCGTAGTCGTGGTGCCATGCTCAGTGTGATACATCGCGGTGGCTACGGCTATGCCGCCACCAGCGATCTGTCGCGCAGCGGCTTGGGCGCGGCACTGCGGCGCGCCTGCGACTGGGCCAGCCAAAGCGCGGCACGTGGCGTCACCGATTTCAGCACCCTGCCGCAATCATCGGCACAAGGACGGTACCAAGGCCCGAGCGCCAGCGGCCTTGGTCGGCGCGACTTGATCGCACTGTTACAGCAAGAAAGCCAAGCTTGCCGGATCGATGCGCGCATCGTCGATTGGCAGGCTGCCATCGCCCGCACCAGCAGTCGGCAAATGCTGTGCAACAGCGCCGGTGCCGATCTCGAGCAAAGTTTCGACTACCTCATTCCCAGTCTGTCGGTCAGCGCGCATCACGACGGCGACACCCAAACCCGCAGCCTCGGCGGCCAATACAATGGCTTTTGCCAGCAAGGTGGCAGCGAAATTTTATCTGCTGCCGGCTTGTATGGGGCCGGCGCGCGCGTGGCCAGCGAAGCCTTAGCCCTGCTGGCGGCACCGAACTGCCCGAGCGGCGTGATGGATTTGCTGCTGATGCCAGAGCAGATGATGTTGCAAATACACGAATCGATCGGTCATCCGCTGGAACTCGACCGCATCCTCGGCGACGAACGCAATTTCGCCGGTACCAGCTTCGTCACGGCCGATATGTTTGGACATTTTCAATATGGCTCGGCACTGCTCAATGTCACGCATGACCCCTCGCGCGCCGAACAATTCGCCAGCTATCACTGGGATGACGAAGGCCACCCAGCCGAAAAAACCTGGCTCATCCGCGCTGGCGTACTCGAGCGCCCACTCGGCAGTGCCTTGTCGGCCGCACGCAGCGGCTTGCCTGGTCTGGCGAATGCCCGCGCCTGCGACTGGAACCGCCCACCGATCGACCGCATGGCGAACCTGAACATCGAAGCCGGCAGCAGCACGCTGCAAGAAATGATCGCCGCCGTCGAATATGGCGTGCTGATGAACACCAATGTCTCGTGGTCTATCGATGATTCGCGCAATAAATTTCAATTCGGCTGCGAATACGGACAATTGATCAAACACGGCGAACTACAAGGCTGGCTGAAGAACCCGAATTACCGCGGCATTTCCGACAGCTTTTGGCGCTCGCTGAAAATGGTCGGCGACGCCACCACCTGCGCCGTCATGGGCACGCCCTACTGCGGCAAGGGCGAACCGGCACAAGTAATCCGCGTCGGCCATGCCGCTCCGGCCTGCCTGTTTGAACAAGTCGAAGTTTTCGGAGGTGATGCCTGATGCAAGAATTTTTTTACCAACTCGCCGACTACGTGCAAACCCAACTGCAAGACGAGGAACAAAGCACCTGCTATTTGTCGGCCGAGAGCAGCGACTTCGTGCGCTTCAACCACAGCACCATCCGCCAACCCGGTCATGTGCAACAAATTGTTTTACGTCTGCAATTGCTGCGCGGCAGTTGCCATAGCAGCCGCAGTATCAATCTCAGTGGCAATACTGAGACTGACCTGCCCCTGCTCGATGACTGTCTGCTGCAATTACGCAGCGAGTTGCCCGATCTGCCAGCCGACCCGCATTGGCTCAGCACCAGCAGCGTCAGCCACAGCAGCACGGTGCAAGACAGCGCACTGCCGAGCGCCGCCGAACTGGTCGCCCAGATTCTGGCTGCTGCTGCCGGCCTCGACCTGGTCGGCTTGCTCAGCTATGGCAGCATTTGCCGCGGCTTTGCGAATTGCGCCGGACAGCGAAACTGGTATCAAACGAAAAATTTTAATTTCGACTGGAGCCTGTTTCATGCCGGAGACAAGGCCATCAAGTCCAATTACGCCGGCATGCAATGGGATCAACAGCAATTTTTGCAAAAATTCGCACTATCAAAACAACAACTGCTGTTATTGGCGCGCCCGGCCATCAGCATCACGCCGGGCGACTACCGGGTGTATCTGACGCCAACCGCACTCAATGAATTGCTAGGCATGCTGAACTGGCGCGGGCTGTCGGAAAAAGCCCTGCGCACCCAACAAAGCTGCCTGCAACGGCTGCACAGTGGCGCGGTAGCGCTCAATCCGGCGCTGCATCTGTGGGAAGACAAGCAACTCGGCATCGCCCCGAGCTTTCAAGAACAGGGCTTCATCAAGCCACCGCAGATCGCCCTCATCCGTGCCGGACAGTTGTGCGGCAGTATGGTGTCGCCGCGCAGCGCTAAAGAATACGGCATCGCCGATAACGGCGCCGACTCGGAAGAAAGCTGCCACTCATTGCGCATGCAGGGCGGCGAACTAGACATGGAGCAAGCTCTGGCCGCACTCGGTACCGGTATCTACATCAGCAACCTCTGGTATTTGAATTTTTCCGATCGCGCCAGTTGTCGCATCACCGGCATGACCCGCTTTGCCTGCTTCTGGGTTGAAGATGGCGTGATTCGCGCACCACTCAATGTGATGCGCTTCGATGACTCACTCTACCGCTTGCTGGGCGATGAATTATTGGCGCTGACAACCCAAACCGAACTCATCATGGATGACCAATCCTACGGCGAACGACGCACCGGCGGTGCGCAGTTACCGGGGGCCTTGTTGAAGGCGATGCGTTTCGTGTTGTAACATTCGCGCTTAACCACTACAATTCCGACCTGTTGTGATGAACGCGCTGAATTTCGCCTCGCACAACAATTTTCAGGAGTTTCCTGAAACCAAACATTCTATTCTGCCGATCCGTGCACCACAGCGCTGACGGCAAGGAAAGACGATTTTATCTGGAGTCAATATGGCATTTCTGCAAGGCAAAAAAATTCTGATCACCGGTTTGCTGTCCAACCGCTCCATCGCTTATGGCATTGCCCAGGCATGCAAACGCGAAGGCGCAGAACTGGCTTTCACCTATGTCGGCGAACGTTTCAAAGACCGGATCACTGATTTCGCGGCAGAATTCGACAGCAAACTGGTGTTTGACTGTGATGTTGCCAGCGACGAGCAAATCGATGCGGTCTTCACCGATCTCGCCAAGCATTGGGACAAACTCGATGGTTTGGTGCATGCGATCGGCTTTGCGCCACGCGAAGCCATCGCCGGCGAATTCCTCGATGGTTTTTCACGCGAAGCCTTCCGCATCGCGCATGATATCTCGGCTTACAGCTTCCCAGCTATGGCCAAAGCGGCCCTGCCTTTGCTGCATGAAAACTCGGCCCTGCTGACCCTGTCTTACCTCGGTGCCATTCGCGCCATTCCGCATTACAACACCATGGGCTTGGCGAAAGCGTCGTTGGAAGCCTCGGTACGCTATTTGGCGGAAAACCTCGGTAAAAAAGGCATACGCGTCAATGGTATCTCGGCCGGCCCGATCAAAACTTTGGCTGCCAGCGGCATCAAAGATTTCGGTAAATTGCTTGGCTTCGTTGCCGCGCATGCACCCTTGCGTCGCAATGTGACCATCGAAGACGTCGGCAACACCGCCGCCTTCCTGCTCTCGCCACTGGCCAACGGCATCACCGGCGAAATTACCTATGTCGATGGCGGTTTTTCGCATGTCATGGGTTTGAACGCCGAATCCTACGCGTAATCGCATGGGCGTCTGCTGCCGACATCAGTGGCAGCAGACTCAGCTTATGGCCACGGCTGGCTTGTTTCTGACGATCAGCGGACTGAAAGCCTTGGCCGAAATCGCAATCCTCTCGCCGACCTGCAAATTTTGCACTTCATCGGCGGCGGCGATGATTTCAACGATATCCGCACCGACCAGCAGCGACAAAATAAATACCACCTCTTCGCGCCGTACCGCCAGCACTTGCGCCTGCAATAATAATTGCCCCTGCATACGCTGCTGCAAAAACATCTCTGACGGACTGCCACTGCGCGCCACCGTGCCGTTTTCCAGCAGAAAAACTTGTTGCGCCAACTTAAACACTTCACCGACATCATGACTGACAAACAAGGTAGTCAAACCGAATTCGCGTTGCAGTTGTATCAATTCATCCTGTAATTGCGCACGCATGGCGGAATCGAGCGCCGTCAAGGCTTCATCGAGCAGCAACACGCGCGCCTGACTGCCAATCACACGCCCGAGCGCGCGCGCCAAGGCCACGCGCTGCTTTTGCCCGCCCGATAATTGCGCCGGCAAGCGCTCACGCAAGGCTGCTAAACCGCTCAACTCCAGCAAACGTTGGCATACCTGTTCCTGCCCCGCTGGCAAGGCATACGCGACCTGCTGCGCCACGTTCAAATTTGGAAACAAGGCATAATCCTGAAACACCAAACCGAGCGCACGCTGTTGCGGCGGCAAATTGATGCCACGCGCACTGTCATACCAACACTGACCATCAACCGTGATGCACCCGCTGTCGGGTGCGGTTAAACCGGCCAACATGCGCAAGAGCGTGGTTTTACCAGCTCCCGAGACCCCGAACAAGGCCGCACAGGCACCGGCCGCAAGCTCAAATTGCACATCGAGGCGCAGCGCCCCCTGACTGCTTTGCAAAGACTTTTGGCAATCGAATGTAATCATGGCCACATCCGCGCAGCAAGGCTGCGGCGATTGAGTAAATACACGCCCAATAAAATACTGAAACTGAGCACCAACAGCACGGCCGCATAGGTATGGGCAGCGGCATAATTGAGGCTCTCCACCTCATCATAAATCGCCAGCGAAGCGACCTTGCTCACACCGGGAATATTTCCGCCTATCATCAACACCACACCGAACTCGCCGACCGTATGCGCGAAGCTCAACACCACCCCGGTCAACACAGCCGGTTTGATATTGGGTAACAAAATACGCCACAAGGTGTAGAAATCGGATTTACCCAAACTGCGCGAGGCTTCGAGTAAAGACGCTGGTAAATTTTGCAAACCGGCTTGCAGCGGTTGCACCATAAACGGCAAACTGAAGATCAGTGAACCGAGCACCAAACCGGAAAAACTGAACACCAACTTCAGATGCAAATACTGCTCCAGCCAGTGCCCGAAAGCGTGCTGCGGACTCAAAGCCAGCAACAAATAAAATCCCAATACCGAAGGCGGCAGCACCAGCGGCATGCTGACCAGCGTTTCCCACAAGGGTTTCAGGCGGCTTTGCGACGAAGCCAAAAAATAAGCCAGCGCTATACCGATTGGCAACAGCAACGCTGTCGTCAAGGCCGCCAGACGAAAACTCAGCCACAACGGTGCCGTATCGATGCCGCCTATCATGCCACCACTCCATCATTAGCCGAGCCAGCCATAATACTCATCTCGTTCGCCTTCACCAGCCCCTCGAGTGCATCACCGACTTGCAGTTGCAAATTCTTGGCCGAGCGCGTGGTGATGACGGAACTGATCGTCACGCCGGCGAGATCATCCAGCAGCACGAGCACGCGCGTCAATAGCTGTCCCCATTCGATCTCGACTATGCGGCCGGGCAAGCGATTACGCAGGCTGATTTGCCCCTGTAAATTCTTGGCCAAGGCCACTTCGGTTTCCTTGAACAGCATCTGTACCGGCTGCGCCGCCTGCCAAGTCGCCAATTGCTGCGCGCTGCCCAGCAAGGTCGCCGTCAATTGCAGTGCACCCACGGCGACATCGACGATGGCGACAGTACCATGCGCCTCGACCGCCAAAATTGTTCCGTGCAAACAATTCATGGCAGCAAATAACCGTAACGCTGCAAAATCGCCCGTGCTTTGGCCGAATACATGAAGTCATAAAACTGCTGCGCCGCTTGCGCATGATGTTGTCGACCATAATTAAGCAACACCGCCCCCTGCGCAATCGGTTCATACGCAGACTTCGGCATCTCTACCCAACTGCCATGGCCCTGCATCTGCGGCGACAGCACCACCGACTTGGCGGTGAAACCGAGATCGACCAAGCCCGAGTCGATATATTGATTGGTTTGCGAAATACTTTCACCAAACACCAGTTTGCTCTGTACAGCAGCATCCAGACCCAAGGTTTTCAGCATTTTCATGGCTTCGCGACCGTAAGGTGCAGTCTTGGGGTTAGCCAGCGCAATGCGCGTGATCGCGGCACTGCTCAGTAATTGCTGCCACTGCTGCCAATCGCGGCTTTTACTGCTCCACAACACCAGCGCACCGCTGGCATACACCTTCGGGGCTGCCGTGGTAAAGCCATCTCGATACAATTTTTCGGGAAATTCCATATCGGCCGACAAGAATACATCGAAGGGCGCACCATTACTGATCTGCGCCACAAACTTACCCGAAGAATTGAACACCCCCTGTGCCTCGTGCCCGGTTTCCTGTTTGAAGGCCGCCTTCAAGTCATCGAAGACATACTGTACATTCGCCGCCACCGCCACCGAAATCGTCTCGGCAGCGGCCGGTAGTGTCACTGTCATACAAAACAGCAGACTGAACAATTTGTTGCGCATTCTTTATCCTATGGTTAACACACTTCATTGCTGCATCGTATCAGTCTCATCCACATTACTCAAATAAAACCAAGTGCGGCCACTTGCACATTTACTTGCTGCATGCTTTACACTTTCACCTGCCGCCCCATGGGCTTTACTCAAACGATCCAACCACACCATGCGCACCAACCATTACCGCCGTCGTTTCACCTGTTTGGCATGCAGTTGTTTGCTCCTCCTTGGCCACGCCCATGCCAGCGCGGCCGATTGCGCCGCGCCTTGGCCGGAATGGGAACAATTCAAACATCAGATGATCAGCGTCGACGGCCGCGTCACCGATCGCAAAGAAGCGCAGCAAACCACCGTTTCCGAAGCCCAAGTCTACGGCATGTTTTTCGCCCTCGTCGCCAACGACCGCAGCAGCTTCGACACCCTGCTAACTTGGACCGAAAATAATCTGGCCGGTGGCGATCTGACGGTACGCTTACCGGCTTGGCAATGGGGCCAGCGCCCCGATCAAAGCTGGGGCATACTCGATGACAACAGCGCCAGCGATGCCGACCTGTGGCTCGCCTACCTGCTCGAACAAGCCGGCCGCCATTGGCAAACGCCGCGCTACCGCGCGCTCGGCCGCTTGCTTGCGGCGCGCATACTGAAAGAAGAAAGCGCCGAACTGCCCGGCTTAGGTCTGGCCTTACTGCCGGCACCGCGCGGCTTTGCTTATGCAGCCGCCAATTCGCCGACCAGTTGGAAACTCAATGCCAGCTACCTGCCGCTGCAAGTCTTGCGTGGCCTCGAAACTGCCCACAAAGACGCGCGTTGGGGCCAATTGGCCCATTCTGCCTTCGCGATTACTGTCGGCTCCGCGCCCAAAGGCTATGCGGCCGATTGGATACGCTACAGCGCCGCCAGCGGCTTCAGCATTGACAGCGATGGTGCCGAGCAAGGGCGCGGCGGCTACAACGCCATTCGCGTCTACCTGTGGACCGGCATGCTGGCCGATACGGTGCCGGAACGCGCCGCCCTGCTCAAAGCCCTCGCTCCGATGGCGACCCTGACCGAACAACTGGGCTACCCGCCCGAATACGTGCGCATCGATAATGGCATCACAACGGGCAGCGCTGGCAGTGGCTTTTCGGCGGCATTACTACCGTTTTTCCAAGCCAGCCGCGCCCACAAAGCCTTCGATCACCAGCAACAAAGGCTGCAAGCACGCCCACCGCAAGCCTACTATGACCGCGTGCTGAGCCTGTTTGCCGGCGGCTGGCTGGAACGGCGCTATACGTTTGATGCCAACGGCAGCTTGCGGCTGAACAGTACTTGTAAGCCGTGAGCAGCAGAGAATGCTCGCGAACGTGTGCAAATAAATAAGCAGACAACTTATCTCGCTCACACTAAAATAGTTTACATCAAGGGATAAGCATAGCGGCCCCTCAGGGAAAATACCATGACTCCCCAACGCAAAGTCCAACTCGCCACCGCCTTCGTCATCGTGTGCTGGGCCTATTCCCCGATAGGCATACGCAGCGGCTTGCAAGCCTATGCGCCGGGCAGCCTGGCGTTGCTGCGCTTCCTGATCGCTTCGCTGTTCATGCTCGGCATCGCGCTCTGGCGTGGCATCGCCTTGCCGGCGCGGCGCGATATCCCACTGCTGCTGCTGCTCGGGGCCTTCGCCGTCAGCTTCCATCATCTCGCCCTCAATCTCGGTCAGCGTCATGTCAGCGTCGGTGCCGCCAGCATTTTGGCGCAATCGACGCCTATCTTCAGCGCCCTGATTGCCCGTTTTTTCTTGGGTGAAGCGGTCAGCCGCTGGCGTTGGGGCTGTATCGGCGTGGCCATGGCCGGTGCCGCGTTGGTGGCGCTGAGCGACCGCAGCGCTGCCGCACCCCACTACGGCTATGCCGCACTGATACTTGGGGCGGCCGTATCATGGAGCATTTATTTCAGCCTGCAAAAACGCTACGGTCAACGCTACAGCGACTTGACTATGGTGTGCTACACCATTTGGAGCGGCACCTTGTTGCTATGCGCTTATCTACCGGGGCTGGCCGTGCAAATCGCTGCCGCACCGCTGCGCGTCAACATGGCCGTGCTGCTACTGGGACTATTCCCGAGTGCGCTGGCCTACTTGGCCTGGGCCTATGTGCTGCAACACTGTCAACTGAGCCGCGCCGCCGCCGCCCTCTATCTGGTGCCGCCGACGGCCATCCTGATGGCCGCCGCGCTGTGGGGCGAGCTCCCGAGCTGGCCGGTATTGCTCGGTGGCGCGCTGATCATCGCTGCGCTGTTTGGGCTACAGCGCGGGCAACAAGCCTGATAGCGCCGAGTAAGTATTGCGGCCAACTCAAAAACTTGTGCAAGTTTGGTCGAAATCATGTATCATTCCGTTTTTGCACTGCAATATAAAGCAAATAAAACCTGTAGCATCGCAAGCCTGTGCTCATCAGCCTCTGATGGAGCATGTAAAAGCCCTCCCGCCCTGCATGTCTGGTATTACGAAGACATCATCCCGGCGCAAAGCTTTTGTGCCGAAATCTCATTGTCGTCCGTTGTTGGATTTTCTGTGTTCATTTCGTTTGGTTGGCGCTGCATTGTTGCGCGCGTTACGTTTGCATCGCGCTAAATCTTTACGAAAGAATTCCATGAGTTTCGAAGCACTAGGCCTCCACGTTAACCTCATCCGTGCACTGACTGACTCCGGCTATACCAAGCCGACATCGGTGCAAGAGCAGGCGATTCCTGCCGCGATTGCAGGTCGTGACCTGATGGTCTCCTCCCAGACCGGCTCGGGCAAAACTGCCGCATTCATGCTGCCAGCCTTGCACAAATTGATCGCCGCCGAAGTTGTCGAATACGACAACAGCAAAACCCCTAACCAAGAACGTCAATCGGCCCGCTCACGCGGCGACCGTCCACGTTTCATCGCTGCAAAACCAAAAATGTTGGTCTTGACACCAACCCGTGAATTGGCTTTACAAGTCACGACTGCCACCGAAAAATACAGCGCCTATTCGCGCCGTATCAAGGCCGTCTCGATTTTGGGTGGCATGCCTTATCCTAAGCAAATGCAATTGCTGGCACGCAATCCGGAAATTCTGGTTGCCACACCAGGTCGTTTGATCGACCACATGGAATCGGGCAAAATCGATTTCTCCGAACTCGAAATGCTGGTACTTGACGAAGCCGATCGCATGCTCGACATGGGTTTCATCGACGATATCGAAAAAATCGTCGCCGCTACCCCACCGACCCGTCAAACCATGCTGTTCTCGGCGACACTCGACGGCGTCGTCGGCAATATGGCCAAGCGCATCACGAACGACCCAATGGTCGTACAGATCGCCGGTTCCGCCAGCAAGCATGAAAATATCGAACAAAAAGTGCATTTCGTCGACGATTTGTCGCACAAAAATCGCCTGCTCGATCATTTGCTGCGCGATGTCTCGCTCGATCAAGCCGTGGTCTTCACCGCCACCAAACGTGATGCCGATACCATCGCTGATCGCCTCAACATCGCCGGTTTCGCCGCTGCTGCATTGCATGGCGACATGCACCAAGGCGCGCGTAACCGTACCCTCGACGGCCTGCGTCGCGGTCAAATCCGTGTTTTGGTAGCCACCGACGTTGCTGCCCGCGGCATCGACGTACCTGGCATCACCCACGTATTCAACTACGATTTGCCGAAATTCCCAGAAGATTACGTCCACCGCATCGGCCGTACTGGCCGCGCCGGTCGCAAAGGTTTGGCGATTTCCCTGGTCAACCACGCCGAAGGCATGCACGTCAAACGTATCGAACGCTTTACCAAGCAATTGATACCAGTCGATGTCATCGAAGGTTTCGAACCAAAGAAAACTGCCTCGGCACCGCGCTCTGCAGCACGCAAGCCAGGTAACTGGAAACCAGGCGACAACCGCAAACCGGCCGGTGCTGGTTTCGGCGCCAACAAACCAGCGCAACGTTCGTTCAGCAAACCGGCCGGCAGCAGCAATGCCGCACCGCGTAAAGAAGGCAGCGGCGGCTACAAAGGTACGCGTAGCACCGAAGGCAGTGCACGTCGCTCGTTTGGCGACTACAACTGATCGTCTTCAGCATATAAGCAACATTATCAAAAAGCGAACACTGCGGTGTTCGCTTTTTTTTATTCCAAGGCGCTGCAGCGTATAATCATAGCCTTGATGCTGACTGATGAAACGACCATGACCACACCCACCGAAACGCCGGTACGCCTGACCTCCTTTTCTCACGGCGGCGGCTGCGGCTGTAAAATCGCCCCCGGCGTATTGGCTGAAATTCTGAAGAAATCGAGCGGCTTCCCGGTACCGCCAGCGCTGATGGTCGGCATAGAAACGGCCGATGATGCCGCAGTTTGGCGTCTCAACGATGAACAAGCGCTGATCGCCACCACCGATTTTTTCATGCCCATCGTCGATGATCCATTTGACTTCGGCCGCATCGCTGCCACCAATGCCATCTCCGATGTCTACGCCATGGGCGGCACACCGATCATGGCGCTGGCCTTGGTCGGCATGCCGATCAATCAATTACCGCTGAGCGTGATCGGCGACATCATTCGTGGCGGAGAAACCATCTGTGCCGAAGCCGGCATACCGATCGCCGGTGGCCACACCATCGACTCAGTCGAACCGATCTACGGCTTGGTGGTGATGGGCTTGATCCATCCATCCAAGGTGAAACGCAATGCCGATGCCAAAGCCGGCAACAAGCTGATACTCGGCAAACCTCTAGGCGTAGGCATACTCTCGGCGGCCTTGAAAAAACAAGCGCTCGATGCCGCCGGTTATGCCACCATGATCGCCAGTACCACCCAACTCAATCGCCCCGGCCAACAATTATCACAGCTGAGCGGCGTGCATGCCATGACCGATGTCACCGGTTTCGGCCTGCTCGGCCACTTGCTGGAAATTTGTCGCGGTGCCGGCTTGAGTGCCACGCTGCGCATGGCTGACATTCCGCTGCTGCCAGCCGCAGCCGAACTGGCACAAGCCGGTTACGTCACCGGTGCCTCGGCCAGAAACTGGGCCGCCTATGGCCACGACGTCAGCCTGGCCGACAGCCTCAGCGCGGCGCAACAAGCCATGCTGAGTGACCCGCAAACCTCGGGCGGCTTATTGGTATCGTGCGATGCCGAAGCAGTCGAGCAAGTATTAACAATTTTCCGCGCCGGCGGCTTCATGGATGCAGCCGTCATCGGCGACATCGTGGCCGGCCCGGCGCATATAAACGTGCAAGCCTGATCTTTTACTCATTGAATGCGAACCTGACATGAACCAATTAGAGCAATTGAAGCAATACACCACCGTGGTCGCTGACACCGGTGATTTTCAAGCCATCAAAGCCTACACGCCGCGCGATGCGACTACCAATCCTTCCTTGATCTTGAAGGCGGTGCAAAAGCCGGAATACCGCCCGCTGCTGGAAGCGGCCGTGCGCGCCACCGTCGGTCGTCCGGTCGATGACACCATCGATCACCTGCTGATCGCCTTCGGTCTCGAAATCTTGCAACAAATCCCAGGCCGCGTCTCGACCGAAACCGACGCGCGCCTATCCTTCGATACCGCCGCCACCGTCGCCAAAGGCCGCCAACTGATCGCCCTGTATGAAGCCGCCGGCATTGCCCGCGAACGTATCCTGATCAAAATCGCCTCGACTTGGGAAGGCATACGCGCCGCCGAAATCCTCGAACGCGACGGCATACGCTGCAACATGACGCTGTTGTTCTCGTTAGCCCAAGCCGTCGCCTGTGCCGAAGCCGGCGCCCAACTGATTTCGCCGTTTGTCGGCCGCATCTACGACTGGTATAAAAACAAAACCGGTCAAGAAATTTTCGGTGCCGACGATCCTGGTGTCGTGTCCGTCAAAAAAATCTACTCGTACTACCGCAAGTTCGGCTACCGCACCGAAGTGATGGGCGCGAGTTTTCGCAATACCTCGCAAATTCTGGAATTGGCTGGCTGCGACCTGCTCACCATCAGCCCGGAATTACTGCAAAAATTAGCCGACTCGAACAACCCCATCAGCGCCAAGCTGAGCCCGGAAATCGCTGCCGCCAGTACGGTCGAAAAAATCGACATGCACGAAGCCGCATTCCGCTACCAACTTAACGACGATGCCATGGCAACGGAAAAACTGGCCGAAGGCATCCGCGCCTTCTGCGCCGACACGGTCAAACTGGAACACATGATCAGCGCCCTGCGCTGACCCGACGGCCACCTCGGTAGCCGGCACCCGCGCGGTGCCGGCACCGCAAATAATCAGCTATGAAAACCCTCATCGATTTGGCCAACTGGAATCGGCGCGAACATTTCGCCTTTTTCTCACGGTGTGACGAGCCTTTCCACGGCATCGTCGCCAACCTTGACTGTCGCACCGCACGCGATCACTGCCGCCGCGAGCAGCTGTCGTTCTTCCAATTTTATCTGCATCAAGTTTTGGCTGCGGTCAATCACACCCAAGCTCTGCGCCTGCGTATCGAAGATGGCCAAGTGCTCGATTACCATAGTATTCACGCCCATGCCACCATCAGCCGGCCCGACCACACGTTCGGCTTTTGCCGCATCGCTTACCAAGAAGAGTTTGCGGCTTTCAGCCGCGCCACCAGCGCTGCCACCGAGCTCGTCAAACAAGCCAGCGGCCTGTGCATAGGCGAGCACCACGAACGCACCGATGCGATTCACTTCTCCGCCATCCCTTGGATCAGCTTTTCCGGCATCAGCCATGCGCGCCGCCACAATGATGGCGACAGCGTACCGAAAATTTCAGTTGGCAAATGCTACGAACAAGACGGTCGCCTGCTGCTGCCGGTGGCTACCTTCGTCCATCATGGCTTGGTTGATGGCTGGCATATTCATCAGTTTCTTGAGCGTTTGGAAAATGGCTTGCAGGACGTCGCTTGAAGCCTTGGTTCTGCTGGCAGGCAGGCGATGTCGGCACTACTCGCACTGCGGCTGATATTTCAGAAAACGAATGGAAGGCATGTTCGAACGCAATGTAATCACTGCCGTGTAAGAGCTCGCATCCAATTGAAAATCAAGCCTCTTTTTCGGCGGATAACTGAGCATAAACAAATCTTGAAATCCAATATTTTCTGCGCCGAACTCTACCTTCATCCAACACTGCGCTTCTTCGACTGACTTCGTATCGACCTTGCTTAAAATATGAATAATCTTCTGGTAGTGCACCGGATTGTCTTTCTTGATTTTTGCCAATACGGCCCGATTATTGACATTCAATGGCCCGGAAATACGCGCGTCGTTGCCCGCATAGCCAGAGTGCGAGAAAAGAGCTGTGACGCAAACCATGGCAATATATTTTTTCATCAAAAATCTGACCAGGGTTTGCAATCCCGGCCTTCAGAGGCTGTCGCAAAAGGGTATTGAGTCGGTATCATTACCCCAACTGGTGGCCACGTCGTTCCTGCGCGCTTTTGGCAGGAATCCAGCGACGTTCGTGCTTAACTGAACATGCCAGAAATGATGATGTTTTCAGTGTTAAAAACGACGCCAGGTTCCCGCCAAAAGCACGCGGGAATGACGAGGCTGCGGCATGCGGGAAGGACGTCGACTGAAAAGCCTTTTGCGACAGCCTCTTTCTGCCTAAGCAGTAGCCGTCAGGCTAAGGTGGGAGTGGACGTCAATCATATGAGTGAGGCTTGGCAAACAAACCTGGCCGAAAAATCAGGATACCACTCGCCCCGACAACACCATCTCCACCCCACGATTCGCCAACTGATCGGCACGCTCATTACCGGGGTTGCCGGTATGACCACGCACCCAGCGCCATTCGATTTCATGGGTCGCTTGGGCGGCGTCGAGCGCTTGCCACAGGTCGACATTTTTGACCGGGGCCTTGGCCGCAGTTTTCCAGCCCTTGGCTTTCCAACCCTTGATCCATTCCGTGATTCCCTTGAGCACATATTGGCTGTCGGTGTGGAGAATGATCTGGCAAGGACGTTTGAGCGCGGCCAGTGCCTGTATTACCGCCATCAATTCCATGCGGTTATTGGTGGTTTCTTTTTCGCCGCCGCACAGTTCTTTTTCATTGCTGCCGGCAATCATGTAGGCACCCCAACCGCCGGTGCCAGGATTACCCTTGCAAGCGCCGTCGGTGTAAATTTCGATTTTATCCATGGCTATCTTTGATTTTTTTGTTGTTACTGGCCGCGTCAATCGGGCCCGCTCTTGTTGACCACGGCCACGGCATTGCCGCGCACCGGTCGCCGTCGTTTCACGGCTGGTCCGATCAGATGCATGCCACGCACGCGTTTCACGGCTTGCATCATATACACTGCGCCGAAATAGGGCCACCATTTTTGTCCGGCCGCTTCCATGAAATGATAACGCTGCAGCCACTTATCCGAACGGCACGGCGGCGCATAGCAACGAAAATCGATGCGCCCGACTTCCATGTTCAGTAATTTCAGCCAATCTTTGAGGCGCTTCGCGCTGATGAATTCGCCTTCGCGCGGCAAATAAGCAGGTGCGCCCAAGCGTGCTGCCAGTTGGCGTGCACCCCACATACTGGCTTGATTAAAGCCGCTGATGATCAAGCGCCCTTCCGGTATCAAGATGCGCTCGACCTCACGCAAGATTTGATGTGGTTCACTGGCAAATTCCAAGACATGCGGCAACACCACCAAGTCCATGCTGTGGGCATCAAACGGTAATTCGGTAAAATCGTGACTGACCACGATAGGCCGCGCCGACTTACCGGGCTCGGCGCACAGCGCGGTATTGCTGAGCCAACGCCGCGGCATGCGGCTGGCGGCCAGCGCATCAATTTGTGGCATGCCGATCTGCAGCGCATGGTAGCCGAAAATATCGGCCGTCATGGCATCGAACAGCACGCGCTCCTGCGCCAAGACATATTGCCCGGCCGACAGCGCCAACCAGGCATCGAGGTCTATAATGGGTGATTCCAATCCATCCATGTTGATCTATGAACCATTCTCTCAGTGTGTTGACAGTACCCGCATTTAACGATAACTACCTGTGGATCATCCATAATGGCAGCCATGCCGCCGTGGTCGACCCGGGCGATTCAGTTCCTATCTTACATGCGCTGGCCGCACACGGGCTGATATTATCGGCCATTTTACTCACTCATCACCATGCTGACCATATCGGCGGCGTGGCGGCGTTGTTGGCCCAGCATCCGGTACCGGTGTATGGGCCAGCCCATGATGGCATCGCTTGCGTGACCGTGGCGCTCGAAGATGGCGACAGTGTGCATGTGCCGGAACTCGACTTGAACTTGCGTTGCATCGCCGTGCCCGGCCACACGGCTGGTCATATTGCCTATTACAGCCAAGCACAAGCCTGGTTGTTTTGCGGTGACACGCTGTTCGCCGGTGGTTGCGGACGCCTGTTCGAAGGCACGCCGGCACAAATGCTCCATTCACTGGAAAAGCTGGCAGCGCTGCCCGATGCCACTGAAGTCTATTGCGCACACGAATATACGCTGTCGAATTTGCGCTTCGCCCGCGCGGTGGAACCGAATAATACCGCGCTGCAAGAGCGCAGCGTGCGCGAGCAACAGCGGCGCGAGCAAGGCATTCCTACCGTGCCAACTCAGATCGGGCTGGAAAAGCAAACCAATCCCTTCTTGCGTATCCGTGAAGCCGGCGTGATCGCGGGTTTGTTGGCAGAACAAAAAATTTCAGCCGATCAAGATGCTGTCAGTCATTTCGCTGCTCTGCGCGAATGGAAAAACCATTACGCTTAAAGTTTGCTCACCATGTCTATCACTCTTTCCTGCGCGCCGACTCTGGCGCTGTTTTGTCGCGTCGTCGATAACTATGGCGACATCGGCATTTGCTGGCGTTTCGCGCGTCAGTTGCAGCGCGAACATGGCGTTGCCGTCAGCCTGTGGGTCGACGATTTACTCAGTTTTGCGCGGATTTGCCCGCCGCTCGACCCCAATTTAGCTGAGCAAGAGATTGCCGGCGTGCGCATCGTGGCGTGGCGCGATCAAGCCGGCACTTACACGGCAGCCGAGGTGGCGGACATCGTGGTCGAATTTTTTGCCTGCGATATACCGCCCGACTACATCCGCGCCATGGCGGCGTGCGCCGTGCGTCCAGTCTGGATTAATTTCGAAGGTTTGACGGCCGAATCATGGGTTGAAGGCTGTCATACCCTGCCTTCGCCGCATCCGCGCTTGCCGCTGACCAAGCATTTTTTCTTTCCCGGTTTTAATGCGGCTACCGGCGGTTTGCTGCGCGAAGCCGATCTGGCGGCGCGACGTCAGGCTTTTTTAGCCGATACTGCGGCGGTCGCGGTGTTTTTCGGGCAATGGGGCTTGACGCCGGCCGAGCGCGCCGCCTTCAAGGTGTCGCTGTTCGCTTACCAAGAAGCGCCGGTCGCAGCCTTGCTCACGGCTTGGCAACAGCAAGCCCGGCCGATTACTTGCATCGTCCCGGCTGGGGTAGCCGAGGCGGCGCTGACGGCCTTTCTCGGCGAACCAGTACGCAGCGGCCAGCGCTATACGCGCGCGGCCCTGACGCTGTGTATCGTGCCCTTCATGCCGCAAGACGACTATGACCGCCTGCTGTGGGCCTGCGACTTCAATTTTGTGCGTGGCGAAGATTCTTTCGTGCGCGCGCAATGGGCGAGAAAAGCCTTTATCTGGCATATCTATCCGCAAGATGAAGCACTGCATCATCGCAAATTACAGGCATTTTTACAGATTCATGATGCCGCCGGCAGCCAGCTACGCGCTGCCAGTCTGGCTTGGAATGCCGTCACGACCAGCGCCACCGACTGGGCGACAGTATGGCCGGCGTTGATGCAGGAATTGCCCGAGATCGAGGCATGCGCGCGCGTATGGGAGCAAAAAATGCTGGAAAATGGCGATTTCAGTAGCAATTTGCTGCGTTTTACCACCGGGCTGGCTGCAGTTAATGCAGCGGCGGCCCAAATTTAAGGTAAAATATGCGGTTAAATTTTATCGAATTTTAAATTCAATCAGACCTGAGCTTGCGGGGCTTTTTGCCAGTATGCAACAGATGATTTTTATGCAACCACCTTTTTACGTATATTCGCTATGAAACCTGCAAAAGAAATTCGTGTTGGCAACATTATTATGGTCGACAGCAAGCCAATGATCGTGCTGCGCTCCGATGTCAACGGCTCGAGCCGCACAGGCTTCACCTACAAGTGGAAAATGAAGAACTTGTTGACCAACAGCCCGTTGGAAAACGTGTTCCGCGGTGATGACAAGTTTGACGTGATCGTGCTCGATAAAAAACCAGTTACGTATTCGTACTTCGCTGATCCGCTGTTCGTCTTCATGGATGCCGATTACGAACAATATGAAATCGAAGAAGAAAACCTCGGCGACGCCTTGCATTACCTCAAAGATGGCATGGAATGCGAAGCGATTTTCTACGATGGTAAAGCGATCTCGGTTGAATTGCCAACCACGATAGCACGTCAAATCGTGTACTCGGAACCAGCTGTCAAAGGCAACACTTCGGGCAACGTTCTGAAACAAGCTAAAATCGAAAACGCTGTCGAAGCGCATTGCCATATCGTACAAGTGCCACTGTTCGTGAGCCAAGACGATGTCATCGAAATCGATACCCGTACTAACGAATACAAACGCGTCGTCCGTAACTAAGACCACGTCGCTGTAAAAAAACGCGGCCACTTGATGTGGCCGCGTTTTTTTATGCGTGACTTGTTGTTCAGCCAGCCTGATAACCGCCACCTAAGGCACGGATTAAATTCAGTGCCGCAGTAATCTGACGCTGACGCAATTCCAGCAGATGACTGCGCTCAGCCAATACCGGCAAACGCGCCTCCAGCACGGCCAATTCATCGCCAACACCACGCTCATAATACGCCTGGGCGCTGTGCAACTGATACGACACAGCCGTCAGCTTAGCCTGCTCCAAGCTCAATTGCTGATCGATATTTTGCAAGGCAATCTGCCCGGTGACGACGTCGCGCACGGCATCGATGACGGCTTGGTTATATTGGGCAATCAATACATTACTCTGACCGCGCGCACCAGCCAACGCGGCATTGAGGCGACCGCTGTCAAAGATCGGCAAGCTCAAACCGGGCACGAGATTAAACTGGGTACTCGAGCTATGCAGCAAATCATCAAGATGCAAGGCATTGAGGCCCAACATGGCCTTGATATCAAAACTCGGGTAAAACGCCGCACGCCGCACTTCTAGCTGGCTCAGTGCCGATTCCACATACCAGCGCGCCGCCTGTAAATCAGCACGACGCGTCAGCAATTGGTAATCCAAGCTGCTTGGCACCGGTGCCGGCCGCTGCGGCCACACTTGCACTTGCAAGACTGGAAAATCAGCGGGGCCGGCACCAACCAGTGCGCGCAAACTTTCGCGTGCCATGCGCAGTGCAGCGGTGGTTTCCATTACTTGTTTTTGCAATTCCAAATCGCGCACCTGTGCCAGTTGCCAGGGTCCCGCCGCTTCGATACCACGCGCGACGCGGGCTTGATGGGCTGCTTGCAGCGCCGTCGCGCAGCTCTGCGCTTGCTGCAGCAAGGCCAGTCGGGCAAATTCGGTTTGCATGGCATAGTACTCAAGCGCGATGCGGTGCGTCAGTTGTAGCTGCGCTTGCGCGGCTTCGGCCGCGCGCGCGCGCTCGACACCGAGCGCCGCGACAACGGCGGCGCGCTCCTTACCCCATAGGTCAACGCGGTACTCGGCGCTCACACCAACTGAGCCTTCGGTATACCAAGGCCCGGTCATGCCTTCGCCGCTGTGTGCATAGGGTGCCAAGAAACCATTAGCCGAGACATCTTGGCGATCAAGACTGGCACCGAAGTTCAGCGACCAACCGCCGCTGGCATGCTGCAAAGCCGTATTAGCACGACTGGCCACCAGCCTTTGATCGACGACCGCCATCAGCGGCGCTTGCTGCAGCGCTCTTTCCATCAAGCTATTCAATTGCGCATCACCATACTGCTGCCACCACTGCGTCTGCGGCCACTCCGACGCAGCCGGCGGCGGCGCTTGCTCGAGGCGCACCTGGGCCGGGTCGATCAGGGCCAGTTGCGGACTTTCTTTGGCCAGCATGGCACAAGCATTGAGCAGTACGAGGGCGCTTGCCGCCAGTGGCCAACGCCAACGCTGCGGTCGACATAAAAGATCAGGCTTCATCAGGTTCTCACAGAGGGAAAGTGCAAAGGATGCAAGGCTAATTGCTCGATGCAGCGGTTCAAGACTTGCGCCGACGCGGGCAAACCGAGCTCTAGCGGCTGCAGCCACAGCCTCGCATCGGTGGCCATTTCCGTCGCGCTTGCATTCGCCAAACGCAGCGCCAGCGCTTCCAGCGTGGTCGCGGCAGCCAGCAGCAAAGGCGGCACCGCGCGCCATGCTTCGGACTCAGCGTCCATGTTGGCGTGATGCCATTGCGTTTGTATATCATTGACGGCAAGCAGCGTTTCCTGCGCTTGGGCCAACCAAGTTTGCAAATCCGGGCTGCCATGCGTCAGTTGCCATCCGGCTTCCAGCGCCACCCGCGCTTGCAAGTCGCGATTTTGCGCCAGCAGTGTGTAACTGTGCAAACGTGCCAACTCCAATTCGCGTAAGCCAGCGTCGCCACCATTGATGCCGACGCGCGCCATGCTGCCTATGCTTTGCAACAAACGCGCCAACATCTGCTGCAAACGCCCTTGTTCCGACTCCGGCCACAGCAAGGTATAGATGGTCAACGACACCGCAACACCGATTGCAATGCCGAGCAAGCGGTCACGAATTTCCGGCAAATTGACCGATGGCGCAAACTGCCCGAGCAAGGCCAAGGCATAGGCAAACGCTAATTGCGTGCCGATGTAGCTGCTGCGCGCCGAGCCGGCCGCAATCCAGGCGGCCACGGTCAGCACTGGCAAACTGAGCAAGAGCAAACCAGCCACCCCTTCCAGATGCGGCACCAGAAACACCGTAGACAGCAGCGCCAGCACGCTGCCTGCTGCGCAGCCTATCAAGCGCTGTAAGCCCTTGTGTGTGCTCGCACCGGTACTCGGCAAGGCCATCACTAAACACGTCACCATCGCCGTTTGTATGCCCGGCCATTGCACGGCCGAATACAAAAAATAACAAAAAAATGCTGCCAACAGGGTTTTCAAAGCAAACTGCCAATACACGGGATTACTCCACACATCGCTGGCTGCGGCCAGCGGCTGTGCTGCTGGCAAGGATTCCAAACTGCCGCTGCGTGCCAAAGAATTGATCGCATGCACCATTTCAGACAAGACCGCAGTGGCAGACTGCGCCGCGTTTGGCTCAGCTAATAGCAAGGCGGCAGTCGATCTGTCGGGCAAGGCGAGCGGGTCTTTGCGCAAGCTGTCGCAACGCGACAGCAATTGCTGCCACAGCGCATCGTGCTCACCACTGTCCACGGGCAAGCGCGACAAGTGCAGCGCCGCGGTATGCAAACGGTCAATCACATGCATTTGCATCAGATAGGCACCCTGACGGTTGACGGCAGTGCGATCGGCCATCATGACAAAACTCAAATGGCGATGCGCGCTCAACATGGCGTGCTCAAGCGCGCCCAGTGGCAGCGGCAGCGCCGCTTGATGTTGCAAACGCTGTTTGATTTGCCCCATCACCACATCTAATTGGCGCTGCAATTCGCGTTCCAGCAATTGTAACGGTTGTGCCGGCAATAAAAGAAAGTTCACCGTCACCGTCACCAACACCGGATAGACTTGTGCCACCCACACCCACAACAGAGTGCGTGTGAGTAATTCCGGGTCACTGGTCACATCGGCCATGCCTTGTAAGTTGGTGGTGAACAAGGCCAGCAAGAACCCGGCACCGCCAAACTTGCTGGTACGCATGAACACCAGGCCAGACAGGGCGATCAACGCCGTTCCTAACAAGCGCAGCAAGGGCAGTTCAATCGTCCACTTGAGCAAGAGCAGCAAGGCCAATACCGCCAGCGTGCTGCCACTGATCAACACCAAGGCCGACACCCGGGTCAGTACGGTATTTTCTTGTATGGTAAAAAATACTAAAATCAGCGATACCGCCAGAAATGGTAGTTGCAGCGTCATGCTGCACAGAATCACGATGGTACAACTGAGCAGATAGCGCAGCAGCGCGCGACCGCGACCGGGGAACGGAGCGAATTCTTGTACGCAAAAACGATATATATCCATCAGCACAGACGGAGACTCGGAGCTCGGATTGCCGGCTTGCATTTTATGGCTGCGCTTTGAGTACCGCCACGGCCGACAAGCCGAGACGGAATTGTTGCGGATCCGGGTTTTGCACCAAAATACGTACCGGGAAACGTTGCGCTACGCGCACCCAATTGATGGCTCGCGGCACGCGCGGCAAGCCAGCGGTTTCCGCCCCACCCTCTTCCGGATACACGCCATAACCGACCGACTCGACTACCCCTTGGTAGGCTTTCGTGCTGTCACTGAGTAAATACACTTGCGTCGCCCGTCCCGGCGTGATGTGCGCCAGTTCCGTTTCACGGAAATTGGCAATCACATACCAGTGGCGCGTATCGAGCAAGGTGAACACGGCATGGCCGGCATCGACCATTTCGCCAGTGGAAATTTTCAAGCCGATCACGCGGCCATCAAACGGCGCTCTGACGGTGGTGTAGGCAAGCTTGAGCTTGGCTTGCTCCCATTCCGCCTGTAACACGGCGCGCCGCGCCACCAGCGCTTCGATGCCACTGACGGCGGCATTGGCGCGCTGCGCCTCCAATTCGGCCGTGAGCAATTGCGCTTGGCTAGTCAGGCGCGTCGTCTGCGCTTGATCAACTTGCTCGGCAGCCACATAGCCTTGCGCCAACAAGGGCTCGACTCTGGCCAAGGTGGCCGCACTCTGGCGCGCAGTGACATCGGCGCGCACCACTCCGGCCCGGGCGGCGGCGGCGGCAAATTTCTGCGCCGTCACCGCACGCTGCGCCAGCATGATGTCACTCTCGAGCGCTTGTAAGTTGGCTGCTGCCCTACTCACCGCCAGTTCATAGGGACGCGCATCAAGACGAAACAAGACCTCGCCGACGCGTACCGCCTGATTATCTTTGATCGGCAGATCGACTAAGCGGCCGCTGACTTCGGCCGCGACGTGCACCACATCGACCGCCACATAGGCATCATCGGTGCGCGGCGCAGTATCGAGCCGCCACACCACCAGTATCAACAAGGCAGCGGCGACGCATAGCGCAAGCAAGAGCATGCTGCGGCGTAGCGCAATTGACCAAGAAGCAAACATAGAGAAAATCCTTGAATTAATTCTAAAAATACAACAGCCAAGTCAGCATGGCGACGATGGCCGCGAACACCGCGTACATCAATAAGCTGGCCGGCGTCTGCACGGCCGCCCGCCAGCCAGCTAAACTGAGCAAGCCATGCCACGCCATCATCAGTACCAAGCCAAGCAAAAGGCAAAACATCCAGTCGGGGAAATATGCCCCGAGAAAATTGAGCGATGGCGCATTGGTGCAGCCGCACAGCACAGTGCTGGTGGCGGCGCTCAGCAGCCAAGTCAGACTGACAGTTGGTCTTTGCATGCAGCGATCTCCGATGTTTGGGCTGATTAAATATATATTAAGTCAGAATATTAACTGCCTAGGCAGCTACTGTCAAGGCAGCAATCTACGCAGAACTACGTAGCAAGCAAGGAAAAATTACCGGGGAGCAAATCAGCTGATGGCGGTTTTTTGCAGCAGCGCGGCCAAGGTTTCGAGTTCATCTCCCTCGTAACGCGTGAAAAACTGGCGCAATACCAAGTTGGTGCGGGCTAACATGGCCGGATATAAAGCTTGGCCGTGTGCCGTCAATTCCACCAGCACGGTGCGGCGGTCGTCGAGGCTACGTTTTCGCAAGAGCAAGTCTTTGTGCGCCAAGCGGTCGAGCATGCGTGTCATGGCACCGGAATCGTAAGACAATTCATGGCAAATTTGCGCCGCTGTATGGGCGCGACCGGCCACCAGTGCCGCCATCACCGCGTATTGAGCGGTAGAGATATCGAAGGCGGCTAATTCGGCATCGAGCGCCTCGACCAGTTTGATATGGGTGCGCGCCACCAACCGCGCCGCTTGGGCATAACGCTGGTAATCGCTGACATCAAAGGAATTTGTCATCTGGCCTGGCCCGCAAGAGGCAGAGTGAAACACGCCGGGGTGGCGTGTTTCACTACATGATATGCTGCCCAGGCAGGTAAATGCAAGCCTGCCCTGAGGAACTTAAAACGCTGGAACGACTGCGCCCTTGTATTTCTCTTGGATGAATTTTTTTACTTCCGGCGAATTCAATGCCGCTGCCAGTTTCTTGAAGGCCGGGCTGTTTTTGTTATCTTCACGCGCCACCAACAAGTTCGCATACGGCGAATTGGCATCTTCGATCAACAAGGAATCTTTGACCGGGTTGAGTTTGGCTTCGATCGCATAATTGGTATTGATCAGCGCCAGATCGACTTGATTGAGAATCCGCGGCAACGTGGCAGCTTCGAGTTCTTTGAATTTCAAGTGTTTCGGATTGTCGATGATGTCTTTCTTGGTCGCCGAAATATTGCTCGGATCTTTCAATTTAAGTAAACCATTTTTTGCCAATAACAACAAGGCGCGGCCCGAATTCGATGGATCATTCGGAATCGCTACCGTAGCACCGTCAGGCAATTCGGCGATGGTTTTGTATTTACTCGAATAAGCGGCGAACGGTTCGACATGCACTTTTGCGATCACGACTTCCAGATCGTCAGGATGACTTTTCTTGAATTCATTCAGATACGGTTGGTGCAAGAAAAAATTCCCATCCAGATGCTTTTCATTCACTTGCACGGCCGGTTGTATGTAATCGGTAAACACTTTGATTTTCAAATCCACGCCTTGCTTGGCCAATTGCGGTTTAATGAATTCCAAAATTTCCGCATGCGGTACCGGCGTAGCGGCGATCGTCAAGGTATCGATTGCCGCAGCAGAAGTGGCGATCAGCGCCAGCGCGCCGGCGGCGACTAAGTGGGTAAATCGGGTTTGCAATGAACATGTCATGATGATTTCCTTTTTAAAAAAACAGAATTGAAAGACAAAGATTTATTTGCGGGTAAACCGCAGTACCAGCCGGTCACCGAAAAATTGCAGCAACTGCACCAGCAAGATCAGAATCGCCACGGTGACGACCATGACATCGGTTTGAAAACGTTGATAACCATAACGCAGCGCCAGATCACCGAGACCACCGCCGCCGATCACACCCGACATTGCCGCATACGAGACCAGCGCAATCGCCGTCACCGTTACGGCCGCCAGCAAACCAGGCAAGGCTTCCGGCAGCAAGGCATGAATGATGATTTGATAGGTTTTCGCGCCCATAGCTTGGCAAGCTTCAATGATGCCGCGATCAACCTCACGCAAGACGTTCTCGACCAAGCGCGCAAAGAACGGTGTGGTGCCAATGACCAAGGGTGGGATGGTGCCGGCCACGCCTAGCGAGGTGCCGACCAAAAAAACCGTCAAGGGAATGAGTACGATGAGCAAAATAATGAACGGTACCGAGCGCAGTACATTCACCAACAGCGACAGCAAGGCATAGATGCCGCGCTGTTCGAGCAATTGCTTTTTCCCGGTCAGGAACAACAACACACCCAAGGGCAAGCCGAGTGCAACCGTCAAGGCCAGCGAGACGCCGGTCATGGTCAGGGTATCAAGGGTCGCTTGGGCAATATCTTCCCAATCTATGTGTGAAAAATCCATGTTTACTGTCCTCCTTCACTGGCAATCAATTCCACCCGCACCTCGGCGGCACGCAACAAAGCCAAGGCTGCTTCGGTTTGCTGCGGACTGGCCGTCAACGCAATTTGTAACTGGCCATAAGGAATATCTTTGATACGCCCTATCGTGCCTTGCAAAATCACAAATTCGGCACCGGTTTGCGCCGCGACTCGGCTTAACACCGGTTCATGCGCGGTGTTACCAACATAGGTCAAGCGCAGCAGCAAGCTGCCGGCGCGCTGCGCCTCGAATAAATCGGGTGACAGGGCCTGATGCTCCGCCACCATACTTTGCGTCACTGCATGTTGCGGGTGCAAGAACACATCGCTAACGGCACCGGTTTCGACGATTTCGCCAGCTTCCAGCACGGCGACTTGATCGCAGATAGTCCGGATCACCTGCATCTCATGCGTAATGAGCACGATAGTCAAACCGAGTTGTTGATTGATTTGTAATAGCAAACGCAAAATCGATTGCGTGGTTTCGGGATCGAGTGCCGATGTCGCCTCATCACACAATAATAATTGCGGATAATTCGCCAATGCGCGCGCGATGCCGACCCTTTGCTTTTGGCCACCCGACAATTGCGCCGGATACTGATGCGCCTGCTCAGTCAAGCCTACCAATGCTAGCAAAGCGGCGACGCGCTCGCGCTTTTGTTCACAAGTAAAGCCACCGGCTAACTTCAATGGAAAGGCGATGTTCTGCTCCACCGTTTTGGCATTCAATAAATTGAAATGCTGGAACACCATGCCGGTGCGTTGGCGCAGTGCATGCAAACCGGCCGCATCGAGGCCCATGATGTCGACGCCATCGATGAATACCTTGCCGGCACTCGGGCGTTCGAGTAAATTCAGCGCCCGCAATAAACTGCTCTTGCCGGCACCGGAACGTCCGATGATGCCGAAAATCTCACCCTTGCGGACAGACAGGTCAATATTGCGTAAGGCATGCACCTCACGATTGCCGACACGATAAATTTTTTCAACTTGTTCAATATGAATCACTCAATACCACTTCAAGAAATGCAGAAGTTTCGTATGATAATCAAATCTCCTTACACTTTCCAATCATATAAAATCACTTGCATATGCAAATCGTGTCTATAGGAAATACGGCTGAATGAAAATCAGCGGCGCATCCTGTCCCGGTCAAAGCCATTTTTTTTCCGACATCTTCCAGATTTTTGCTACTATTTGCTGCTCACATTTTTTTACCGGATGATTGTTTCATGCGTCACACCCGCGCCGTTACGGCTCGCCGCCAGCACCATCTTGCCTCGCCGCTATCGGCTTGCTTGATGCGGCTTGTCGTCGGCGGCCGACGCAGTGTGATGGCCATCATCACGGCCTTGGCCTTTGTTTTGCTAAGCGCGACCGCAGCCACGCATCACCACGCCGATCGTATCGAAGATCAGGCGTGCTCGATCTGTACCGCAGTAGCCAACCAAGCCGATTTAGCGACACCACCGGCCAGCTTGGCGCTGTGCCTCATCATCCTGCTCTACCTGCTGCTGCCGGCCACGCCGGTACTGCGCGACTTCGCCGCACCACGACTGCTGCCACCCGGCTGCGGCCCGCCCACACGGCACTGAGCCACTTCCACAACTGACTGCCCAGCGCGACCAATTTGTCGCGCTGCTGTGCCTGTCTACCCTGCTCGCCAAACAGCACCGCCTACATGGCAGCCGCTGCTATTTGGCACTGAATAAAAACTCTGTATCAAAGGCTTACCATGTCATTCCGTCTCCGCCCCTTACCTACTTTATTGGCCGGCATCTTCGGCAACTTACTGCTGCATGCTGTCGCCACTGCCGCCGGCAACGAGCTCACTAACGAGGCCGCCAGCGACAGCGCTGCCAGCAGCACTGCCGCCACCACCGTCGAAATTACCGCGACCCATTTGAAAAATGCGCGCACCGCCTTATCACCGAAAATCGGCACGACCATCTATTCGATCGACCAGCACATGGTCGACAGCTTGGGCCAAGGCGATTCGACGCCGTTCAACGAAGTCTTGCTGCGCTTACCAGGCGTCGCCCAAGATTCGAAAGCCTCGGGCGGCCTGCATGTGCGCGATGAACATGGCAATGTTCAGTACCGTATCAATGGGGTACAACTGCCAGAAAGTATCACCGGTTTCGGTCAATCGATCGATACCCGCCAAATCGCCGAAACCGACTTCATGACCGGCGCACTGCCAGCTCAGTTCGGTTTGCGTACCGCAGGCGTCGTCGACATCCAAACCAAAGAAGGCCATACCACGCCAGGTGGACGCATCGGTGTCTTGCTCGGCGCACATAATTACAGCAATCCCAGCGCCGAATTTTTCGGCACCGTCGGGGCTTTCAATTACTACTTATCCGGCAGTTATCTGTCCAACAGCCTCGGTATAGAAAATCCGACAGCCAGCCGCACGGCGCTGCATGATGAAACCCGCCAAAGCAAAAGCTTCGGCAACCTGTCTTACTACCTCGACGATAGCACCCGTCTGGGCATGATGTTCGGTACCTATCAAGGGAAATTTCAAATCCCGAATAATCCGGCTCAGAGTCCGGCGTTTTCTCTGGCCGGTGTCAGCGATGCCGCAGCCGGCAGCAGCAGCCTGGCTTCGGCCGATTTGAATGAAAATCAACGCGAGATCAATCGCTTCTTGGTGTTGTCTTACCAAAAAAGCCTCGGTGCCGTGAATTTTCAGCTATCCGCCTTCAAACAATATTCTGAACTGCATTTCACGCCCGACCGCAACGGCGACCTGATTTATAACGGCGTCGCTTCCGATACCCTGCGCTCCAACTCCTCGGCCGGTCTGCAAGGCGACTTCAGTTACCCGCTCAATGCCAACCATACGCTGCGCACCGGTTTCGCGTATACGCGGCAAAACAGCGCCAGCAATAACACCGTCAGCGTGTTCCCGGTCGATGCCAGCGGCACGGCCAGCTCGGCCAGCGCCTTCGATATCGTCGACAATTCCAGCAAAACCGGCCATCAAAGCAGCCTTTACCTGCAAGATGAGTGGCGTGTCAGCGCACCCTTAACCGTCAATTACGGGGTACGTTTTGATAAAGTCTCGGCCTTCGTCGAAGAACAGCAATGGAGTCCGCGCGTCAACCTCGCTTACAAACTCAGCGATGCTACCGCCTTCCACGCCGGCTACTCGCGCTACTTCACGCCGCCGCCACAAGAATTGGCTTCACAAGCGAGCATCAATCTGTATACCGGCACCAGCAATGCCGCGCAGACCGCCCTGTCCGACAATGTCAAATCGGAACGCACGCATTATTTTGATATCGGTCTCAGCCATCAAGTCAGCCCAGAGCTGAGCTTGACAGCCGACCTTTACTACAAAAAAATCCGCAATATGCTCGACGAAGGACAGTTCGGTCAAGCGCTGATCCTGTCGCCGTTCAATTACGAGCAAGGCTATGCCAAGGGCTTGGAATTGGCCGCCATCTACAGTCAACGCAATTGGGGTGGCTTCCTCAATGTATCACTGCAAAAAGCCCAGGCGAGCAACATCATTTCCAGCCAATCGCTGTTCGGTCCGGACGAATTGGCGTATATCGCCAAGCATGACATCTACGTCGATCATGACCAGACCTACACGGTTTCCGGTGGTGCGCATTATCATTTCGGCGACTCGCAGATCAGTGGTGACTTCCTCTACGGCAGTGGCTTACGTAAAACCCCGGACGGTGGCGCACCCAACTCAGCCAGTCTGAACTCGTATACGGTGTTCAACGCGGCACTGGTGCATAATTGGAAAAAAACCATCGTCGGCGATCTCGAAGCGCGGCTCTCGCTGCTCAATCTGTTCGATAAAGTCTATTTGCTGCGCGACGGTTCCGGCGTCGGCGTCGGTGCGCCACAATACGGCGCGCGACGCACGCTTTACCTCGGCTTATCGACCAGTTTTTAAACTGGCCGGCATGTAAAGCAAACAGGCAGACCGCAATCTGCCTGTTTTTTATATGAAAGCTGGTCTTTATGCGTTTTTCATCTATACAAAGCACAATACTGTCGTTCCCAAGATTGCAAAAACTGCGCAAGATAGCACCACCCTATTTCCGGATTGCACGATGAAAACTTCTTCCCGCCTGTTTACCGCTCTCTTGCTCAGCTTCGGTATCGTCAGCGCTGCCGCGCACGCCACCGAGCCATTGCTCAATGCTTCGTATGATGTGACGCGCGAATTATTCAAAGATATCAACCCCGCTTTCATTGCTGAATGGCAAAAGAAAAGCGGCGAAACTGTGGTCATCAAGCAATCGCATGGTGGCTCGAGCAAGCAAGCGCGCTCGGTCATCGACGGCCTCAATGCTTCAGTCGTGACCATGAACCAAGCCAGTGACATCGATATTCTGGCTGAAAAGGGTTTATTGCCAGCTAACTGGGAAAAATTATTACCGAATAATTCGGCACCGTTTTATTCCACCATGGTGTTTTTAACCCGCAAAGGCAATCCTAAAAAAATCGCCGATTGGGAAGATCTCGGCAAACCCGGCGTGAAAGTCATCGTGCCTAACCCTAAAACTTCGGGTAACGGCCGCTATACCTATTTGGCTGCTTGGGGTTCGGTCATCAAATCCGGCGGCAGCGAAGCGCAAGCGCGCGCCTTGGTTGGCCGGCTGTTTAAAAATGTACCGGTGCTCGATGCCGGCGGCCGCGGTGCCACCACCACGTTTACCCAACGCGACATCGGCGATGTGCTGGTGACGTTTGAAAATGAAGTGCAATTAGTGCGTCAAGAATTTGGCGATCACTACGACGTTGTCTACCCGCGCAGCTCTATCTTGGCCGAATCGCCCGTGGCCGTAGTCGATAAAGTGGTCGACAAACTCGGCACGCGCAAAGCCGCCACCGCCTATTTGCAATTCCTTTACTCGGAAGCGGGACAAGATATCGCTGCGCGCCACTATTTCCGCCCGCGCTCGGCCATCGCCGCAAAAAAATACGCGGCCAACTTCAAGCCCATCGCCCTGTTCACGTTGGAAGAAGTATTCGGCGGCTGGAAGCAAGTGCAAAAGAAACATTTCGACGATGGTGGCGAATTCGATCAGTTGTATCAAAATAAATAAGCAGTAAAAAACGCCGTTCAATCAAATTGAACGGCGTTCTTTTCAACTGAAAGCCAAATTAACTGACTACCAACGACAAATGCTGACTACGCAAGGCAGCCGATTTAACTTGAACCTTGATGGAGTTTTGTAAGGACGCGAACGAGCCGCCGGCGCGATAGCTGAAACTGAGTTCCAAGATATCACCGGCCTTGACCTCGACCGCCTCATCCAAGGGCAAGGATAAATAATGATTGAGCCAATCGATCGTGCCGCCAGTTTCCATCAACACGGCCAGAATATTTTTGGTAATGAAACGCAGCGCCGTCACACTGCCGCCCTGCTCTATCGTGAAGCTGCCTGCCCAACTGATCTGCAAACCATTCGTCTGGGTAAAGTCGATCACGCTGTAGAGTGCCGGCTGTGCCAATTCGCGGGTATCAGCGGAAAATACGCCGGGTTGCAAAAACTGAATGATCGGCGCCTGATAACCGAGAAAATCGCAGGTTTGTTGTACCGGCTGCACCGCCATCACTACCGCTTCCGGAATAAAAATCGGCAGAGGGCCGCCGAATTTTTCCAAGTAGCGCTGTTTGAAATTTTCTATCACTTCGACTTGCTTTTCGCGCAGCATCGCCACATGTATCATCTCGCATATCACCACGTCGACCGGTTCGGGTGGTAAATATTCGAAGGCATCGGCATGAATTACCTCGACCTTGTCACCGTCGCGGTTTTTCGCCAGCAAACGGCGCGCTTCGGCGACCATATCGGGATTAAACTCGACGCAATACACTTTGGCCGCACTCTGCGCCGCAAACCACGACAACACGCCGGTGCCGCCGCCGAGTTCCAGTACTTTCGCGCCATCGAACACTTGACGCTGAATCGCTGCCTTAAAGTTATCCATGCGGTTGGCATCCATCAGCATATTGTGATGGTATTGCAAAGGTATAAATTGTCCGAGATAGCAACTCTCTGCTTCGCGCTCATTCAACATCACATCTCCTCATTCCATGCCGGTAGCTGGCTTTGCGCACCGGGAACGCGGCTGCGTTCTAAGCGGTAGGGCATTTGTCATGATTATGCGGGGAAGGAAAAAAAACAAAGGCGCGAATTCAGCTGTAAATCCGCTTCAATTCATGCTTTAGGGCAAATTAATCAGAATCGCCGCGACGAAGGCTCAAGCAAAATCGTGCAACGCGCATCTTTGTAAGGCGTGTCAGCACGCTGCCAAAACGCGCCAGGTGAAGTTTGTGAGCAAACCACCGCATCGGCCGTCGTACTATGCCAACGATACCAGGGTGCCGGTTCGGCTGGCAGCAGCGGCGCTGTCAATAACAGCAAGCACAATACATAGCAACGCAACATGACAAACTCCCGAAGTGAAGGATCAAGGCAAACAGATGCACGGCCGAGCAGTGCAAAAAGTTAACATAAAATCAATATTTATTCACTGATGTTACTTATATCAAAACCACATATAAGCAAATAAATACTAAGTAGTTGGGAAAAATGCTCGAACTCATTACGATTGAGCTACTTTGTTTGGAGCAATATGACCTTCACCTATATTATTTCCGGATTTGCCGTCGGTACGCTGGTCGGCTTGACCGGTGTCGGCGGCGGCTCGCTGATGACGCCGTTGTTGACACTGTTGTTCGGCGTCTCGCCCGCCGTCGCGGTCGGTACCGACCTCGCCTTCGCCTCGATTACCAAGGCCACCGGCACGTTTACCCACCGTTTGCGCGGCACGGTCGACTGGCATGTGGTGCGCTTGCTCTGCTATGGCGCACTACCGGCGGCCTTACTGGCAACGCTGAGCCTGAAGCATTTCGGTAGCCTGAATAAGGAAATTGCTCAGATCATTCGCTACTCAATTGCAATTTCTGTCATGTTAACCGTGATTGCCTTGCTTTTCAAAAGTAAAATGATGACTTGGCTCAACAATCATCCGGAAAAGCAATTGCAAGGCCGTCAGTTGGCAATCGCCACCATCGTCTCCGGTGCCTTACTCGGTACCTTGGTGACGATTTCGTCGATCGGTGCCGGTGCCATCGGCGCGACTTTGCTGGTGATGTTATATCCACGCATGTCGGCCGCGCACATCGCCGGCACCGACATCGCCTACGCGGTGCCACTGACAGCGATTGCCGCCTTCGGCCACTGGTGGCTGGGTTCGATCGATTGGGCCTTGCTCGGCGCTTTGCTGCTCGGTTCGCTGCCGGGTATCACGATCGGTTCGCTGGCAGCACGCGCCGTACCGGAAAAATTTTTACGCGGCATATTAGCGACGACCCTGACCTTAGTGGCCGTCAAACTCGTTTTTTAAGGGCAAACCAAGATGTATCGTTACGACCACCACGATCACCAGATCATACAAGAGCGTATCGCGCAATTCCGTGATCAGGTACGCCGTCGCCAAGCCGACGAACTGACGGAAGAAGAATTCCTGCCTTTGCGCTTGCAAAACGGTTTGTATTATCAACGGCACGCTTATATGCTGCGCGTCGCCGTCCCTTACGGCATGCTGTCATCGGCACAGATGCGCACCTTTGCCCATATCGCGCGCAAGTACGATCGCGGCTACGGCCATTTCACCACGCGCCAAAACATTCAGTACAACTGGATCAACCTCGAAGATACCCCGGACATTCTGGAGCAATTGGCACAGGTGGAAATGCATGCGATTCAAACTTCCGGCAATTGCATGCGCAATATCACCTCGGATGAATTCGCCGGCGTCGCCGCCGATGAGATCATCGATCCGCGCGCGTATGCTGAAATTCTGCGTCAATGGACCACCTTCCATCCGGAATTCGCTTATTTGCCGCGTAAATTCAAGATCGCCATCAATGGTTCCAAGGAAGATCGCGCCGCCATCGCCGTGCATGATATCGGCCTGACCGTGATCCATAACCAAGCCGGCGAAGTCGGCTTTCGCGTGATGGTTGGCGGCGGCATGGGACGCACACCTATCCTCGGCAGTGTGATCTGCGAATTCTTGCCATGGCAACATGTCATGACCTATCTGGAAGCGATCCTGCGGATTTATAACCAACACGGCCGCCGTGATAATAAATACAAGGCACGTATTAAGATTCTGGTCAAAGCCATCGGTGCCGATGTCTTCCGCGCCCAAGTGGAAGCCGAATGGGCCGATATCAAAGGTGGTCCGGCCACGCTGACCGAAGCCGAGTTGCAGCGCGTCGCCAGCTTTTTCAGTACGCCCGACTACCTGCCGTTGACCAGTACCGATGCCGCCTACGAACAAGCACTGAAGGACAACAAAGCCTTCGCCAATTGGGTCAAGCGCAATGTCAAAGCGCATAAGCAGCCTGGTTACGCGGCGGTGGTCTTGTCGCTGAAAAAACCGGGTGTTCCACCGGGCGACGCTACGGCCGAACAAATGGATTTCATCGCCGACCTGGCCGATCGATACAGCTTCGGCGAACTGCGCGTTACACATGAACAGAATTTGGTACTGGCCGATGTGCGCTTGGCCGAATTGTTTGCGGTTTGGCAGGAAGCCAAGGCCCATGGCTTGGCAACGCCGAACATCGGCTTGCTGACCGATATGATTTGCTGCCCAGGTGGCGATTTCTGCTCCCTGGCCAATGCCAAATCGATTCCCATCGCCTTAGACATCACCGACCGTTTCAGCGACCTCGACTACTTGCATGACATCGGTGAAATCGAACTCAATATGTCGGGCTGTATCAATGCCTGTGGTCATCACCACGTCGGCCATATCGGCATACTTGGGGTCGACAAAGATGGCAGTGAGTGGTACCAGGTGTCTATCGGCGGTGCGCAAGGTAATGCTGCCGCCATCGGAAAAATCATCGGCCCATCATTCTCAGCCGGCCAAATGCCGGAAGTGATAGAACGCTTGATCAAAGTTTATCTGCGCGAACGTCAAGAGAATGAACGCTTCATCGATACCGCGCAAAGACTGGGTGTCGCACCGTTTAAAGAATTTGTCTATGCCACGCCGATCAAAACTACCGAACACTATGGCGAAGATGCCGGTTCGCTGGTTTCTTACTAAACCGTTGCTACTACACCGTTACCGAATCGCGAGCGAACATGACGAGTAAAATTATTCAAGGAAAGGCCATTGTGGCCGACGACTGGAGCGTACTGCGACTGGCCGAGGGTGAAACCGCCGATGCCGTTGCCGTTCCGGCTGGTAAGACCATCATACCGCTGCAGGTATGGTTGCTGCAGCGGGTCGCACTGGAACAGCGCAAGGATCTGGCCATCTGGTTTGGTAGTGCTGAACAAGCCAAAGATCTCGGTGACGACCTCTCGCGCTTTGCCTTGTTGGCAGTCGATTTTCCGAAATTTTCGGATGGCCGCGGCTATTCCATCGCCCACAATCTGCGCACCCGTTGCGCATATACCGGTGCCTTGCGCGCCATCGGCGACGTTTTACGCGATCAATTGTTTTACATGCAGCGCGTTGGCTTCAATGAATATGCCGTACGCGCCGATAAAGACATTAACGATGCCATCAAAGGTCTGACCGATTTTTCGGAAAAATACCAGACCTCATGGGATGAAAAAAATCCACTGTTCCGCCGTCGTGACGGAGCCGCAGCATGAGCGATTTCGCCGCCCGTCTGGCTGTCAGTCTGAGCTGCTTGGAAACCATCGCGCGCGATTTCGCGCCGGCGGTATTCGCCTCGAGCTTGGCGGCCGAAGACATGGTCTTGACCGATATGATTTTGCGCGGCAAATACAACATCGGTATTTTTTCGCTCGAAACCGGTCGTCTGCACGCCGAAACCCTGGGTATGATTGAGCGCATCAAGGAAACCTACGGCACCGACATCGCGCTGTACCGTCCCGAGCCGGCCGCAGTCGCAGACTATGTCGCACAACACGGCCTCAATGCGTTTTACGACAGTGTCGAGATGCGTAAAGAATGCTGCCGCATCCGCAAGGTCGAACCACTCAATCGTGCTTTAGCTGGCCAAACCGCCTGGGTCACCGGCCAACGGCGCGCGCAAGCGGCCACCCGTACCGAACTGGCAATGCAGGAAGACGATGCGGCGCACGGCATGCAAAAGTTCAATCCGCTGGCGGATTGGTCGCAAGACGATGTCTGGCACTATATTCGCACTAACAATGTGCCGTACAATCCTTTGCATGACAAAGGCTATCCGTCCATCGGTTGCGAACCCTGCACGCGTGCCATCGAAGCCGGTGAAGATGTGCGCGCCGGCCGCTGGTGGTGGGAAAATCCGGAATCGAAAGAATGCGGTTTGCACGTCGTCGACGGTAAATTGATTCGAATTAAACAAGTCAGCTGAATACAGAAAAGAGACATGATGAACACTGTCAAAGAACAAGATTTTATGGATGCCGCGAGTAATCGCCATCTCGATTGGCTGGAGTCCGAAGCCATCCACATCATGCGTGAAGTGGCAGCCGAATGCGGCAACCCGGCGCTGCTGTTTTCCGGTGGTAAAGACTCCATCGTCTTGCTGCGCTTGGCTGAAAAAGCCTTTCGTCCCGGTAAATTCCCGTTTCCGCTGGTACACATCGATACTGGCCACAACTTCGACGAAGTCATCGCGTTTCGCGACAAACGCGTGGCCGAACTCGGTGAACGCTTGATCGTTGGCTCAGTGGAAGACTCGATACAACGCGGTACTGTACGCCTGCGCAATCCGGCCACCGATTCACGCAATGCGGCTCAAGCCGTCACCCTGCTCGAAACCATCGCGGCGCACAAATTTGATGCCTGCATCGGCGGTGCCCGTCGCGATGAAGAAAAAGCCCGCGCCAAAGAACGGATTTTTTCCTTCCGCGATGAATTCGGCCAGTGGAATCCAAAAGCTCAGCGTCCTGAGCTATGGGACCTCTACAATACCCGCGTGCATGCCGGTGAAAACATGCGTGTGTTCCCGATCTCGAACTGGACTGAACTCGATGTTTGGCAATATATCGCGCGCGAAAAACTCGAATTGCCGCAAATTTATTTCGCCCACGAACGCCAAGTCATCCCGCGCAATGGCCTGTTGGTACCGCTGACTCACCTGACACCAGCGCTGCCAGGTGAAACCGTGGAAACCCAGATCGTGCGTTTCCGTACCGTCGGCGATATTTCCTGCACCTGCCCGGTGTCGTCCGATGCCGCCACGGTAGCAGCGATCATCGCCGAAACCGCAGTCACGCAAATTACCGAACGCGGCGCTACCCGCATGGATGATCAAACATCGGAAGCTTCGATGGAAAAACGTAAAAAAGAAGGATATTTCTGATGACTGCCGTTCAAACTCTCAACCTCAACACGGGCATCGAACGCGGTCTGTTGCGCTTCATTACTGCCGGCTCCGTCGATGATGGCAAAAGCACCTTGATCGGCCGTCTGCTGTTCGATAGCAAAGGCATTTTCGCCGACCAGCTCGATGCGATGTCACGCGCCAAGCACAAGCGCACCGTCGGTGACACCATCGACTTGTCCTTGCTGACCGATGGCCTCGAAGCCGAACGCGAACAAGGCATTACCATCGATGTAGCCTACCGCTATTTCGCTACACCGAAGCGTAAGTTCATCATCGCCGACACTCCGGGCCACGAACAATACACCCGTAATATGGTGACCGGTGCCTCGACGGCCGACGCCGTGGTGATTTTAGTCGACGTCTCGAAAGTCAAGCTCAACGACGACGGCAGCGTCGACTTGTTGGTGCAGACTAAGCGTCACTCGACCATCGCCCATTTGCTGAAAATTGAACATGTGATCGTTGCCGTCAACAAGATGGATCTGGTCAACTATGACCAAGTGATCTATGACCGCATCATCGCCGAGTACAGTAAATTTGCCGCCCAACTCGGACTCAAAACCATACACCCTATTCCGCTGTCCGCCTTGGCCGGTGACAATGTTGTCAGCGCCAGCGATAAGCTGGCATGGTATCAAGGTCCTACTCTGATCGAATTGCTCGAGTCGCTCAGCGTCTACGACGCCTGCCACGATGAACCGTTTCGCTTTCCGGTACAACTGGTCGCGCGTCACAACGGTCATGAAGCCAATGACTTCCGTGGTTACATGGGTCGTATCGAAGCCGGCAAAGTCAGCAAGGGCGATCGCCTGATCGTCCAACCGAGCGGACAAATTGCCACGGTCAAAGATATCCAAACTCTGGACGGCTCACTGGAATCGGCCGTGGTCGGCCAATCGGTAACTTTGCTGCTCAATGAATACCTCGACATCTCGCGTGGCGACATGCTGGCCGGTGCCGACCGTCCTGCCACTCAGTTGAAAACCTTAAAGGCCGATCTGTGCTGGCTGTCAGAAGATGCGCTCGATGTCGGCCGTAAATACTGGCTCAAACACACCACCAAACAAGTCGCGGCGCGCGTCACGGCGGTCGATACCCTGCTCGATATCAACACTCAGCAAACGCGCCCGGCCGACAGCCTCAAGCTCAACGACATCGCCACCGTCTCGATCAGTGTTGGGCAAGCGCTGGCCGTCGATGATTATGCCGACTTGCGCTCGACCGGTGCCTTCATTCTCATCGATGAAGTCACCCATCAAACCGTGGCTGCCGGCATGATCCACTTGGCAGACTGAGCACGATGACGACCCCGCTCGGCCAAGTGGTGTTGATCGGTGCCGGTCCCGGTGCCGCCGACCTGATCACGGTGCGCGGCGCACGCCTGTTGGCGCAGGCCGAAGTGGTGTTGTATGACGCCTTGGTCACGACCGAGATGTTGGAACTGTGCCCGCAAGCCGTGAAGATTGCGGTCGGCAAGCGCAGCGGTCAACGCTCGGCCGCGCAAGACAGCATCAACCGACAACTCGTCGCTGCCGCCCATCAGTATCGTCTGGTAGTGCGTTTGAAAGGTGGCGACCCCATGCTGTTCGGGCGTGCTGATGAAGAATTAAGCGCACTCGAAGCGGCCGGTATTGCTTACGCCGTGGTACCCGGCATCACCACCGCCTTGGCAGCGGCGGCGGCGGTATGCCAGCCGCTGACCAAGCGCGGCATTGCCCGCAGCGTGGCCTTGTTTACTTCGAGTACTGCACCAGGCGAAACTGCGGACACCCGCATTCCCGAATGTGACACCTTGATCCAATATATGGGTGGACGCGAAGCGATGCTGACGGCCGAACGTATGCTGGCCAAGGGTTTTCCGGCGCACTTGCCGGTTATCGTGATGGAAAATTGCAGCCGCAGCGATCAACGCTATCTGCGCTTGAGCTTGGCCGAACTGGCGCACGGCCTGCCGCTCTCGCATGGACCGGTATTGGTGATGATGGGCGAAGCGATGCGCACCCGTGTAGCCGCGCATCCAGCGTGATTACGGCGTCGGCAAACGCACCTCGAAACGACGTGCCAGCGCCGACAAATCACCACTGACACGCATTTGCTCAAAGCTATCATCATAAGCTTGCCGCATTCGCTCGCAAGTCGAGCGACAATACGCCAAATAGCCATCCTGTGTATCGATCAAGGGGGCGACGATCGCGAATCCCAACTTCAAGTCGAGTTTTCTCAACTGTGCTTCCGAATTGCGTAAATTAGTTGCCAGTAAATCGATGCGGCCGGCCGCCAGCATGGTCAAGCCATTGCTCAAGGTATGCACAAGCTCCGGTTTGATCTGCGTGCGGGCCGCTTCGAATGCTTCACCATAAGCCCAACCGTTGATCACCGCGACTTTGCGCGTGCGCAGAGAGGCGTAATCGCCGTTCCAGCCTACATTCGATCCTTGCCGGGTATAAAAAGCCAGAATATCGCGATAAAAAGGCCGCGCCGAAAATTTGAACTTGCCTTCGCGTTCGGCAGTTTTATACGGACCGATCAGCACCTGCGCATAGCCGTTTTCCACCATCCACTGCGCCCGATTCCACGGATATAGTTCAAAGCGCACCGTGTCACCATTTTTTTGCGCCAATTGCCGCACGATTTCTACCCCTAATCCGGTGTAGCCATTCGCTTCGCTGGCTTCGAAAATGCCGGCAAACTCACTGCCAACGGCCAGCACCTCGGCAGCCGGCAGCGGCAGCGCGGCCAGCAAAAACATGGGGGCAATCCATTTAATCAAACGACGCACGACTGTCTCCAAATGAAAATTGCGTCAGCTCTGCTTGATGCAGTAATCCCGAATCGCCGACAACACCGCCTCATCCTCACCAACCGCCATAGCGATGTGCAAGTGCAGTTGCGGATAACTGGCCCGTAATTGTTCCGCCAACAGCGGTAAATCACGCAACACATGACCGCCCTGACCGAGGAACACCGGCGTCACGGTAATCCGCTGGCAGCCGGAAGCGACCAGACTGGCCACCAGATCGGGCAAGTTCGGTTGCATGAATTCGAGAAAGGCCAGTTCCACGCGCTGCTCTGGCAAACTCTCTTGTGTCATTTTTTGCAGCCGCTGGAACGGTGCCAGCCAACGCGGTTCACGCGCACCGTGGGCAAACAAGATCGAAGCAGTCGTCGCGGTAATCGGGGTAATTGGAGTAGTCATCAGTTTCTTTCAACGTAGCGCAGCCCGAGCAAAGCCAGGCCCATAAATAATATACTCGGCACCAAGGCCGTCACCATTGCTGGCCAGGTATTGAGTAAGCCGAGATGGGAAAACAGTGAATTGATCAGATAAAACACCATCCCTATCATGATGCCGCTGAAAATTTTCAAGCTGATCCCACCGCTGCGCACATGCAGGTAAGCAAATGGCAGCGCCAAGGCCATCATCACAAAGGTGACGAAGGGATAGGTGATTTTTTTCCAAAATGCGATTTCATAACGCTCGCCGTCTTGCTTGTTTTCCGCCAGATGACGGGTATACGCGGCCAAATCCCAGGCCGACATGCGGTCCGGATCGGCGAACAAGACCGATAAAATATCGGGCGTGACTTCAGAGATCACATCCCTGCTGGGATAGCTGTGGCTGCTGACACCGGTGATATCTTCGGCCGCCAAATTTTTGGGGAAGGATGTTTCCGACACCTCGAACAAGCGCCACACATTACTGCCCTGGTACGCGGCCCGTTTGGCCGTCACTTCGCGCGCCAAATGAAAATCTTTATCAAATTCATACATACGCACCAAATTAAGCTGACGATTCGGCAAAATCTCCTGCACATTGAGGAAGCGCGAACCGATCACGGCACCGCTGAGGCCATTTTCGCGCACCAAATCTTTGGTCCACAGTCCGGTACGAAATTCCTGCGCTTCCGCGGCACCAAGTGCCGTCAGCTTCATGCTTTCGGCGTATTTGCTGGTGTTCGGTGCCACCAGTTCGCCGAAGGCAAAGGTCAGCAACACAAACAAAATACCAATTTTGAACAACATCCCGGCAGCCATCGCGGTCGACATGCTGGCCGCGCGCATGATGGTAAATTCAGAATTCGAGGCAAATTGGGCCAAGACATAAATGGTGCCGATCAGTACCGCAATCGGCATGAATTCATAAATATATCCAGGCAAACCTAGCAAGACATACAACAAAGCGTAGGGCAAACTGTAGCCACCCTTGTTTAAGGACGGCAGCTCAGCCATTAAATCAAAAAAGGAAAATAATGCCAACAAAGCCAGCATGACGAACAACACTGAACGGATAATTTCAGTACCAAAATATTTCTGCAAAATTCTCATGCACAACTTTCTTGTTTACGCAGACTCGCTTTACAGTTCGACCAAAGCACCAATGGATGCCAACGACTGTTGACCTTCAAACGCCATAAAAACAAGGCTAACACGAGTAGCAAAATCAGCAAGTGCACCGGCCACCAACTGAGCGCAAACGAGGTACGGCCTTGGGCTACGGTAGCCTGAGAAATATTGACGACATTTAAATAAATAATCACGGTCAGCAAAGCGACAATCAAATTGGCGGAGCGACCGACGCGCGGATTGACGAAACCCAGTGGTATCGCCAGCACCAGCAACAAAGCGCACATCAACGGCAGCGAGATACGCCATAACAATTCGGCTTTCTTGGTGTTATCGAGATTTTCCAGCAGCGCCATCAATGGCATCGATTTGGCGGAATTATCACCAGCCAGCGCACCGTTTTGGCTCGACACCAGCACGCCGTATCTTTCAAATTGCATCATTTGGAAATCTTTCGCGGTCGGCAAACCGTCATAGCGCCGACCACGACTCATCACCAAAAACTTATCGCCGAGCTGATCGATTTCAATCACGCCTTCTTTCGCCACTACTACGCTGGAACGCCCCTCACTGATGGTATTGATGAAGATATTCTGCACCTTCCCGAGATCGCCGGCGACCTCTTCGACAAAGAATACCCGGTTCGACGACGACGATTCCTGGAACTTGCCCGGTGCAACCTTGGCAATATCCGAGCGTTTTTCATACCGTTCGCGAAATTCGGCGCTTTGCTGACTGGCCCACGGCGTGACGACCAAGCTGAGCACACCGGTCAAGACGACCCAAGGCGCACCGAAGCGCAGTACCGGTGCGATCCAGTCTGTCAAACTCAAGCCCGAAGCGAACCACACCACCATTTCAGAGTCTTGATAAGCACGCGTCACCACCAACAGCACGGCGATGAAGCCGGTCAGTATCAGCAGAATTGGCATATTCATCAGCGAGGTGAAGGCGATCAGCGCCACCACATCACTCGAAGCCACCTTACCGCCGGCCGCTTGGCCGAGAATTTTTATAAGCATCACCGTAATGGTGATGGTAAATAGAGTTGTGAAGACTGCGCCTGCTGCGCTGAGCAATTCACGTCGAAGCGCGCGTTGAAAAATCATGAGAAGGATTATAATGTCGTTTTTACGAGACTTAACAAGAGGAGTAATACGTGGACTTTAGCATAAAAACATACGACGCAAAAAGTGCCTCCACAGCCCACAAGGCGATTAAAACAGCCTGTATTGTGGTCGGTGTATTCGAAAATAAAAAGCTTTCCGTCGCCGCTGCCGGCCTCGATAAGCAAGGTGCGATCGCTGCGGCGCTGAAATCGGCCGACATTTCGGGCAAAATCGGTTCGTCGCTGTTGCTTCGCAATATAGCCGAAATCGCGGCTGAGCGCGTATTACTGGTCGGTTTAGGTGAAGAAAACCAACTGATTTCTGAAAAATCCTTCCAACAAGCGGTACAAGCCGCCGCCCGCAGTCTGGCTGGCCTGGGTGCGAGCGAAGCGGTACTGGCACTGCCGGCGGTAAAAGAGCGCGATATCGCTTGGAGCATCCGTACTGCCGTGGTCGCCTTCCGCGAAAGTATTTTCCGCGCCGACGCGCTGAAAAGTAAAAAAGACCTCAGCGTCGCCGGCGTGAAGAAAATCGCCATCTACGTCGATGCGGCCGATGCGGCAGTTGCTAAAACAGCCTTGATGCAGAGTGTCGCGCTGGCCAACGGTATAGACCTGACCAAAGAATTAGGCAACCTGCCGCCGAATATCTGTACCCCGACTTATTTAGCCAGCACCGCCAAAACCATCGCCACCGATTACAAAATGGTGGTTGAAATCCTCGATCGCAAACAAATCCAAGCGCTCAAAATGGCCAGCTTTCTATCGGTCACAGCCGGCTCCATCGAACCACCGAAATTCATCGTGCTGCGCCATAACGGCGGTAAGGCCAAAGATGCACCGGTGGTTTTGGTTGGCAAAGGTATCACCTTTGATTCCGGCGGTATCTCCATCAAGGGCGGTGCCGGCATGGATGAAATGAAATATGACATGGGTGGTGCCGCATCGGTGATCGGTACCATGCGTGCCATCGGTGAAATGAAATTGAAGCTCAATGTCATCGCCGTCATTCCTAGCTGCGAAAACATGCCTTCCGGTTCGGCCACCCGTCCGGGTGACATCATCACCTCGATGTCCGGTCAAACCATCGAAGTCTTGAACACCGATGCCGAAGGCCGTCTGATCCTGTGTGACGCGCTGACTTACTCGGAACGCTTCAACCCGGCCGTAGTCATCGACGTCGCCACCCTCACCGGTGCCTGCGTGACCTCGCTCGGCCATCACAACACCGGTTTATTTACCCGTCACGATGCCGCCCACGATGCGCTGGCCGATGAATTGCTGGCAGCGGGCAAAGCCAGCGGTGACACTGCTTGGCGCATGCCGATCGAAGAAGCTTATAACGAGCAACTGAAATCGAACTTCGCCGACATGGCCAATATCGGCGGCCCAGCCGGCGGCAGCATCACCGCCGCGTGTTTCCTCGAACGTTACACACGTAAATACACTTGGGCCCATCTCGATATCGCCGGCACCGCCTGGAAATCGGGTGCCGCCAAGGGTTCAACCGGTCGTCCGGTATCACTGCTGACGAGCTTTTTGATGAATCGCGCAGCATAAGCACTCGCCAGCCATTCCGAAACCGGCCGCGCTGTTGATCAGCGCGGCCGGTTTTTTAACAACTATCTGGAAAGGGTTTGCATCCCCTCCCATCGGGTCGCTCCTTCGTCGCTCACCGGCCAAAAGAGG